>JBCNVJ010000021.1:0-7805 GCA_039630255.1 Fervidobacterium sp.
TTTTCAATAGATTTTACACTATCATCAATATTCTTTTTGAGTTGCTGAGTTTCCGCAATATACTTTTTGAAAAGCTCAATATCCTTTTTGAAATATTCCTTAGCTTTTTCTACAGTATCTCTATCATGAGGTGGTGCCATAAGTACGAGTGCGTCAATATCTGAAACAAGTCTTGGGCCATTCTTCTCAGGTGCAAGTAGATCTATATAGTTTTGAAAAGTCATTCTGCTACTAAATAATTTTGTAGAAAATGCTGCGTTATCCCTTCTGAGCGATGTTGAAATAACCCAAACTATTGGAAAAAGTACAACTATGCATACGATTATGAGTACTATATGGGTAAGTAGTTTTCTTTCTTTTTTTACCATTATCTATTCACCTCTTCAAACGAACCAGATAGTTTGAAGTTAATGAAACTCAAGCTTCCGACAATAAGGAATATGAGAATGGAAATTGCAGAAGCAAATCCAAAGTCTTGTCCTCGACCACCTTCAAATGCAAGCTTGTATGTGTAAGAGATGAGTATGTCGGTAGAACCAGCCGGTGTTGTAGTGTTAGGCATTGCAGGTCCACCACCAGTAAGAAGATATATATTGACAAAATTGTTGAAATTAAACGCAAAACTTCCTACAAGTAGGGGTGCAACTGTTGTCATTAAAAGTGGAAAAGTGATTTTCCAAAATCTTTGCCACTTGGTAGCACCATCTATCGCCGCCGCTTCATAGTAATCTTCAGGTATGCTTTGAAGTGCACCAAGTGTAACAACCATCATGTATGGAAATCCAAGCCATGTGTTTACAGTAAGTACTGCTACTTTTGCCCAAAGCGGGTCGTTAAACCATCTTATTGGTTCAGCATTGAATAATTTCGTGACAATGAATTTGTTTATGATTCCGTATGTTTCATTGAAAAATCCATTTTTCCACACCAGCACGGAAATGAAAGCAGGTATTGCCCATGGAATAATCAAAAGTGAACGATAGATTGCTCTTCCTCTAAGATTTGGGTTGTTCAAAACGAGCGCCAAAATTAGCCCTATGACAAAGGTGAATAAAACACTGAGAGCTGCCCATGTAAAATTCCAAACAAAAATTCTTGCGAATGGTCCAGAAACTGTTGGGTCTGTAAAGATACGAGTGAAGTTCTTAAATCCGTATCCTGAAATATAGCCAGCTACTACAACTTTTTCACCCTTTTCATTTATGTCATAAATCGTACCATTTTCTTCAATCAAAGGTTTACCTGTAGAGGTGTTTATTAGCACGGTTTTAACGACACTCTTACCTTTCTCGATAACTTCAGCCAAGCCAAGTTTATACATGTGTTTTATTTCGTAAAGTAGGAGCTTTCCCATTTCGTTTTGTCTTATTGAATATCTATTTGTAGCATTGTCAACAAATTCAATTTTGCTTAAGATTGGAAATAAAATTGAATACTTAAAATATTCTTCATTTATAAAAGTCGTCGGGTCTTCAGGAGAGTAAAAGTATTTAAATATTCTTCCACTATCGTTAATCAATTCTATCTTTCCTTGCTGTCTTTCGTACTTTAGGCCACTATCTGTTAATTTAACCAACTCTGCCTCGCCAAGTATCAATTCACCTGCTTCTGTTTTTAGTGGTTTATAATCTCTTGCAACATAGATGTTTTGTCCCTCTGTAACAATTATTTTGAAATCTTTTGTTGGTTGCGTGCCTTCAAATCTAACATATACACTGTATTTAAACTTTGTTCCATCATCAACGGTATAAGTATAGATTGGGTCGACGAGTAGTTTCTCAACAACTTCTTGTCTTGTCATTATGTGTCCGGTTCCATAATTAGTAAACGCTGTTCTTATTGTAAAAGTTATTGGATAAAGAACAAGTATGAACAGCAATATAAGGGCAGGTATCATGTATCTATAAGGATACCCATTTGGATTTATTATGAAAAAATCGATAAGGAATATTAATACGAAAAGAGTTACTGATAATTCATAAAAACCTCTTCCAAATAAAAATATTCCAGCAAGTATTCCAAAAATTGTAAACAATATTAAGACAATCCAACCTACTATTTTAAAAAATTTCATCAATTCCTCCTCCTTATGAATCTTGTACCCCAAGTATTGGTTTCAAGTATTGGTTTTATAATAATTGTATACTTAATAAAAAGCACGGGGGCGTTCCCCCGTGCCCCAGTTGATCTCTAAATTACTTGATTTGTGCCTTAATTTGTGCAACAGCATCGGAAAGAGCTTTTTCTGCTGGGACACCTTGGTCAAGTGTTTTTGCAAGTGCGTCTCCCATAGCTCCCCAAACTGCTGCCATTTCTGGAACATTTGGCATTGGTAAACCATATGTACCAAGGAAATCTGCAAATTTCTTTGTTAATGGATCTTTTTGCATAACAAGTTCGTTAACATCAGATCTTGATGGACATCTTGGGTCTGCTTGCCAAATTTGGAACATGATATCTTTTGTTGCGATGAATTTTGTCAAGAAGTCAAGTGCAAAGAGTTTATTTTTGCTCTTAGCATTAACCATGAAACCTTGTGCTCCAAAGAATGGTTTTGGATTCTTTCCACCAGGAAGCGTTGGAATTGGAGCAACATCAAAGTTTATACCAGCTTGTTTGTAACCAGGTACTGCCCAAGGACCATTAAGAATCATAGCTGCAAGACCATCTTTGAAAAGTCCGTCCATTGTGTTGTAGTTGTCGCCAGATGTAAGTACTTTTTCGTCAACAAGTTTCTTTATAAGCTTCAAACCTTCAATAGCACCTGCATTTGCAAGTCCAACATCTTTGACGTTTAATTTTCCAGATTTGTCTGTTCCGAAAACATATCCACCCATACCAAAGAATGCAAATGAACTAAAGTAGAAGTTCTTGTAATCGTAAATGAAGCCTCTTACTTCTCCACCATAGTCTTTTTCAATTTTCTTTGCCATAGCGATGAGTTCGTCCCAAGTTTTCGGTGGTGTTTTTACATAATCCTTGTTGTAAATTATAGCTGGACCATCAAATGCGTATGGAACACCGTAAAGTTTTCCACCGTATGTGAAACCTTGAAGAGGTGTTGGGAAATACTTTTCTTTTTCTGGAAGGTTAATTGGTTCAAGCAATCCGTTTACTACGAGTTCTCCAACCCAGTCATGAGCACCAACGATTATATCCGGACCTTCACCTGCTGGAGCTGCTGTCAAAAACTTGGATTTAATGTCACCGAAATTTACTTGAACAACATCAACTTGAACACCGTACTTTGCTTTGTACTGATCTGCAAGTTTCTTAAGGATAGGAACTTGTGCTTCAGACGTCCAAATAGTAATCTTCTTAGCTTGTGCAAATGCCAAGAAGACAAACAATACAGCAAGAACTACTGTCAAAACTTTTCTCATACACTCTACCTCCCCTTTTAAGAAGTGTAAAATAAACTGTTTTTTATCATTCATGATTTCTCGGTAAACTGTTTATATTATACTACAAATTTCTCCGAATGTAAATAAAATTTGGAATAGTTTCCAAGAAAAATGAGAAGAGAAACATACTTAAACATACTTGAGCATACTTAAGCATATGATTGGTATTAGGAAATGTTGTAGGTTATGTTTTTGATTTTTGGTTGATGCTGATATTGAAATGAATAATGGGATAATATATAATTTATCGGGAATCGAAGTTAAAATTTAGAGTTGAAAATCAAAGTATAATTCAAGTGTTGTTGTTTGAGATTCAGAAGTTTAAATTACAAGAACTTGGAGGTGAAAGGATGGAGAAAAGAAGGAGAGTTATCATTCTTGGTGCTGCAGGTAGAGACTTTCACAATTTCAACACATTTTTCAGAAACAACCCAGATTACGAGGTTGTAGCGTTTACAGCTACGCAAATACCAGATATAGCAGGACGAGTTTATCCTTCAGAACTTGCTGGTTCACTCTATCCGAATGGTATTCCTATAGAAGATGAAGCAAACTTACCAGAACTTATTAAAAAGTACGATGTTGATGAAGTTATCCTTGCTTACAGTGATTTGCCACATCAGTATGTTATGGAAAGAGCCGCTATTGCTTTGGCATGTGGAGCTGATTTCAAACTTATGGGGCCGAAAGCCACAACTGTTCAATCGACCAAACCAGTTGTTTCTGTTTGCGCTGTAAGGACAGGTTGTGGAAAAAGTCAAACAACCAGAAGAGTTCTCGACGTCCTTAGAAGTAAAGGGATGAAAGTAATTTCGATAAGACACCCAATGCCATATGGTGACTTAGTGGCACAAAAAATTCAAAGATTTGCTGATTATTCAGATCTTGACAAGCATAACTGTACAATCGAGGAACGTGAAGAATATGAACCACACATTGATAGAAAAAGTGTGATTTACGCCGGAGTAGATTATGAAGCGATTTTGAGGTCTGCTGAAGCTGAAAATCCAGATGTTATCTTATGGGATGGAGGAAATAACGATTTTCCATTTTACAAGTCGGATCTTAAGATAGTAGTTGTAGACCCACATAGACCAGGCCACGAAATTACGTATTACCCTGGCATGGCAAATTTACTTATGGCTGATGTGATTGTTATTAACAAAGAAGATACAGCGAATAGAGAAGATATTGAAACTGTAAGAAAGAATATTGCAAGATGGAATCCAAAAGCTATTGTTATTGATGCCGCATCTCCAATATTTGTTGACGATCCTGCGATGATTAGAGGTAAGAAAGTTCTCGTTGTTGAAGATGGTCCAACCCTAACACACGGTGATATGAGGTACGGTGCAGGTTACGTTGCAGCAAAAAGATTCGGTGCTAAACAAATCATTGATCCAAGACCTTATGCTGTTGGTTCAATTATTGATACTTACAATAAGTACAATCATCTTGATGTGATACTCCCAGCAATGGGATATGGTGAGAAACAAATTAAGGAATTGGAAGAAACGATAAATAAATCAGATGCAGATGTTGTTATTATCGGTACTCCTATTGACTTGAGAAGGGTTATGCACATCAACAAACCTGCTGTAAGAGTTAGATATGAACTTCAAGAAATAGGCGAACCAACGCTTGAACAGGTACTTACAGAATTTTTAAAACAGAAAGGACTTTTAAAATAACTTGATTTAAAAGCAAAGTGCGGATTTTAATCCGCACTTTGCTTTTCTGTATATTCTTCAGGCTAATACATCGAGTTTTTTTCCTTGATACAACTCACCTACTATACGCACAAGTTTTAAGTTCATATCTTGTTGTTTGTAAAATGCAAATTCCAAAATTTGCATCATCGTATCCATAGTCTGTTGGACTTGCAGCTGTGAGTCTGAACTTTCAGTAACGTTCCTTGTAACAATGTTTTGGAAAGTATAGGAGTTTAATGAAACAGCTCCGATCCTCATACCAATCACCTAACCTTAAGAACTAATCATTTCTCTTGTTTCTTTGAGTATTTTGAAAACTGTTTTTTCTGTTGTACTTTCAACAACAATTCTTAATCCAAGCTTATTTGCAATTTCTTTTGCTATATAAAGACCTAAACCTGTTCCATTTGACTTTTTTCCTTTGTAAAATCTGTTAAATATCTTTTCCAAATCTTCATCCGGTATTTTTTCTCCGTGATTTTCTATTTCAACTAAATTATCAGAGAGTCTTACTATAAAAGGTGGTGCACCATGAATAAGAGCGTTGTCCAAAATTATAGTAATTATTATACCAAGCCCCTCCTTGTTTGAACTTATCGATCCACTCCCCTCGATTGATATACTTTTGTCTTTGAATTTATGGTATACCAGGTCCTCAACAAAATATTTTAAATGTATTTTCTCTTCCGTCAAAGTCTCTACTTTTGCTATTAGCAACATGTTTTCTATTATTTCTTTGATTTCCTTACTACTTTCTTCTATTGCATTGATTGCCTCTACTAATACATTTTCGTCCTTAAGTCCCCATCTTTTTAGTAGATTTACATATCCAGTCAAGTTTGTAACAGGAGTTCTTAGTTCATGCGATACAGCTGATACAAACGATTCTTGGGCTTTGTAAGAGCGTTCTATTCTCTCCATAAGATCGTTGAATTTAGAAACAAGGTCGGAAACTTCCGAACTTTTTGGTTTGACTTTTACACGATACGACAAATCACTACCACCTAACGATTCTATATTTACTATAAACTCTTTCAAATCGCTAACACTTCTTTTTGAGAGGATATAAGTGGATGCAAAAACACCAGTTGCTATGAAGATTACAGCAAAGATGAAAAGTGTTCTAATAGTTACTAAAAACTTCATAGTGGGTGTGACATCTCTTCCCAACACCAGTGTTTTGAACTTTACAAAATAAAAATATCTGTCGGATATTTTCTGAAAACCTTCTGCTTCAAAGTATCCTATCCCATAAGGGTCATTGACGATACTTTTATTTTCTCTTTCTGCAACGTACAGATCCCACCGCGTGACTATATATTGTGTTCCAAAGGGGGTCTGGAGAATCATTACCGATCTCTCAATATTTCCCATGTCACTTACTATGTTTTTGCGGGCAATCACAGAAAAGTATCTGTATATTATTAAGAGCACGGTACCAACAATCAATATAGTTGCTATTGTATTGAAAAGCGAAAGTTTAGTTGTCAGTTTCAAACGCTTCACCAGCCAGTTTGTAACCCACACCTCTTACAGTTTTGATTACTTCCGGTGATAATTTTTTTCTGATGTAATTGACATAAACCTCTACAGTATTATCTGAGCCGTAGTAATCGATTCCCCAGATTGCATCAAGTATCTCTTCTTTACTCACAACTCTATGTTTGTTCTTAACCAAGTATAGCAATAATTCAAATTCTGTTTTACTAAGTTCCACAACTTTTGATTTAAAAATAACCTTTCTTTGAGTTTCGTATATTTCAAGATTTCCTACCTTTATTGGTTTTGTGATCGATATATTTTTTCTCCTCAGAAGAGCTTTTATGCGGGCCAATAATTCCTCATTGTCAAATGGTTTTGTGATGTAATCATCTGCACCGGCTTCGAAACCTGCAAGTTTGTCTTTTTTCATACCAAGCGCTGTTAGCATCAATATAATTACATCAGGATTAAGTTTTCTCATCTTATCTGCAACTTCGTAGCCATCTATATCAGGCAACATGATGTCCAATATTACAAGCTCTGGATTTTCGTTTTTGAATTCTTCTAAGGCGTTAAGTCCGCTTTCAAAGGATATAACTTCATAGCCAGCATGCTCCAATTCCATTTCAAGCAACCTTCTCAGTTTTTTGTCATCTTCTATAATCATCAATTTAATTCTTTTGTTTTCTTTCATAAACCTTGACACCTCGGGCAACTAATTTGGCGTTTTTGGTTATTCAATTGTTAACATAAGTAGTAATGTCAATTTGCATATTGAAAAAGCAAAAGCGTGATGTTATAATTTAAACTCGGACGGAGGCGTGTCCGAACAGGCTAAGGAGCCGGTCTCGAAAATCGGTGGACCTTGCGGTCCTTGTGGGTTCGAGTCCCACCGCCTCCGCCATTTTTTAATTTTCCTGCTATTTGTTGAAAACATTTTGCCATATTCGTTCAAAGTTTACAGATTTTTTAGAAAACTCGACAAATATTTCCGGAAGTGTTGATTTTACTAACGCAAGTGCATAATCATCTTGAAATACGCTCAATATGTAATAAGTTATGATCGGTCCTTTTTCTTTTTTCCAGATCCGGTATGTAATAGTGAGTGAGCTGTCTGTCGAAAGGTTTTGATATATTACTAAAAATATTTTATCTACGTAATTTATATATTCATCATAATCTTGTGATACACTTATACCATCTATTA
>JBCNVJ010000210.1:0-4983 GCA_039630255.1 Fervidobacterium sp.
ACATTCTAACCTCCATTGATTCATCAATTTCTCTGAAATTTACTTACCTTCGACTTGCTTTCTAATTTTCTCAAAATTTCTTTCAGCTTCGGAAAGCTTTTTGTAAAACACAGTCCAAGATTCTTTAATAACTTTGTTTGCCTTTTCCTGAGTTTCAAAAGCTACCGCTGAAGGTTGTACCTCTCCTCTCCTGATTCTTTCATTAACTGGAAATATAACATCCCAAATTGCCTCAAACCAGCCCGGAACTACTTTCCACATATCAACGCGAACTGTTCTGTCGAGATTCTTATGCATATACTTTATTCCATCAGGTATCTTTAAACCCGAAAAATATTTCACTACCTCTGGATGCATTGTTGCTGGTATAAACCAGTCGTTTAACCTACCAGTTGTTTTTTCAACTCCCTGAGCTTCAAATATTTTCAATCTTGCTATTACACCTCTTGGATCGTATGTTATAAACCTTGCAAATAGAAATGATTCCTTTGGATATTTTGTTGTTGATGAGACAAAAGCGTAATTGATATGTACCGGGATTCTCAAGCCAATCTTTTGATCCTGAGGTAATGGATACATATCGAATTCCCAAGGTACACTTTTCAACCAGCTCCAATCGTAAGTTGCTTCGAATCCCATCAAAACCTTTGATTCTCTAAAAGCATCAGCATCTTTTCCAAATTTCTTTTGATAATCATCAAGTTGATTTTGATTTCTCAAATCTTGATTAATAAGATCATCCGAGACAAGTCCAGGAATTGATTTCAGTTCTTTTTGAAGATTTATGGCTGTTATCCATCCACCGTTTACCAAATCAAATTCCCATTTTAATGGATCAAAACTCCAAAAAGTTGTTCGATTGCTTAATACTGCTGCCATAAATGTATCAAATTCCCACAAATGGTTTATTCCAGAATATTCCTTAGTTGTTGCTCTTCTTGCATAATTCTTAAACTGGTCAACTGTCCAAGTATAATCGGGTCTTTGCAAATTTAATTTCTTGAGAAGTTCTAAATTCAATACAATAGTTTCAAAGTGGAGCCGTTCGCCTAACGCATAGGTTTTGTTGTTGTATTTAAACGCATTTCGAACACTTTCAGGAACGTATTGTATATAAGGATCATCTTTAAAAAATTCATCAAGAGGATAAACCCATCCTTGTGAAACAGGGTATGCCAACGGTTCCCATGATTCAGCTACAACATCAGGTAATGCTTTTTTCGCTGCGGCGCGTGCAGTCAAGAAACCATTGACGTCTGGTTCGTTCACTATGAAATTCACCTGTATGTCAGGGTAATACTTATTAAACTCGGCAGCCAACTTCTTATAGTTCTCGACATTCCAACTCCATACTGAAACAGTTATTACAGCTTTGCCAAATACGGAGATAGCTAAAAAAGCCGTAAACAATATTAAACTTACCAATCTTTTCACCAAAACCACCTCCATCAGACAACTGTGTTGAACTCTGTATCCTAATACGCTTTTTAAGAAACAGGTGCAAGTAGTTTTGCTTTTTTACTTCATTGGCGAAACAACAATATCTGCAAAATAGATCGAAGTTGCTTTATCTTTACCAAGTTCGAAACTTAATGTTATCACAGAGTCCGCAGTCTCAGGATGAGTATATTCAAATCTAAATGATTGCCATTCATTGGTTAGATCTAATTCCCTTGAAAAATAAACTGAATATGGTGCTGTTGTTTGCAGAAGCTTTATATTAATCTTTCTTCGTTCATCTGCTTTCACTTTGAAAGAGATAACGTAATTATTTCCCTTTCTGAGCTTTATCCATTGATTAAACTGTATATGCCAAGTCTCTGTGCCTGTATTCAGTAATTCAATAAAACCTATTCCATCCATAACACCATATCTTGAGACCTTTGCTCCAGAAATTCCATACTGACTTGCTTGCCAAATCCACCATTCATATGGCATATTTCCTTGATCATTTACTATCTTGTAGGAAAAATCACCATTGTTTACGAGATTATCAGGTTCTTCTTCGCTTTCGAAAGAATAATCTATTGCTTCAGATTCATCTTCCTGAGGCAGATACTCGGCTGGTACTTCTGAACGGTCTACTTGTCGTAATACTATGTCAGAAAAATATACTGTAGTGTTTTCCGTCTTACCAAGCTCAAATCCAAACGTTACAACTTCATCAGCTCTTTCTGGATGAACATAATAAAATTCGTAAATTTGCCAATCTTTTGAAAGCTCTATAGTCTGAGCGAAATAATTTACCCAAGGATCGTGGGTTTGTAATATTTTGACGTTTATCTTCTTTGATATATCTGCTTTTGCCTTGAACGAGATGTAATAAATTTTCATTGGAACCAATTGTACCCATTGATTAAATTGAATGTGCCAAGAATCACTTCCACTATCTTCAATCTTCAAATAGATAAGCCCGTCTTTTACATCATATCTAGAAATCCTCGCACTACTTATGCCATACTTAGATGCTTCCCAAATCCACCAATCAAACGGAAAATTCAACTGATCATTCTTTATAGGTTCTTTAAAGTTCCAGTTGTTGAGAATACTAACCAAGTTACTACTTTGACCCCCATCAACATTTGCTGGTTGTCCGTTTAAAATAATTGCTAAACCCAACAAAAACACAACTACAAACTTTACAAACTTTTTCATACACCTACACCCCCATTCTTAAATTTTACACTTCACACTTTTTGAAATATCCCAGCATAGTTACAATACAAAATGTGTTATATTTACATCATTATCTTTCAAATAGTATGTTCAACCTTCTATAATCAGTATTGTATGATGTAACTTGTTTCATAAGAAATGAAACAAAGAAATTTAATTTTTTCTAACTGAGTTGTTCACTTCCTAAGATTGAACAACGATTTTACAACAATAAGTTAGTTGTAACAATATAGTAGTAAGTTTGTGAAAAATAAACGTTACGTGGAATATTCTTCTTTTTGCTCGTTCAGGCTCAAAATTTATTCATTTAGCATATTTTTATATTTAGTACTTGTTTCACAAAAAGAAATGGTGGCTTAAAAAAGCCACCATTCTGAAAAATATTTTTAGACTATTTTCCCTCTATTTGTTTTCTTAAACTTGGGAAGTTCTTTTCCACATCAGACAACTTTTTCATAAAATCGTCCCAAGCGGCTTTTATTATTTTATTTGCTTTTTCTTGAGTATCTGCTGCTACGGTTTGAGGTTGGACTTCTCCTCGCCTTATTTTTTCATTTTACAGGGAAAATAACATCCCAAGTAGCTTGATCCCATCCAGGTATTGTTTTCCACATATCAACTCTTACACCCTTATCAAGGTTGGCAAGGCACCATTTGAAGCCATCTGGAAGTTTCAGTGTCTCAAAATATTTAATTACATCTGGATGTTTAGTTGCTGGGATCAGTAGTTCAATTTGTCTTTGCAAATTCTTCGCCGGCTGATGCATCAATTTTTAATCTTGCAACTACGCCTCTTGGATCAAAAGTTAGGAATTTCAAGAATAGATAAGCTTCTTTTGGATACTTTGTTGTTGAAGTCATAAACGTGTAATTGACATGAATTGGGAATCTCACACCAATTTTTGGATCTGTTGGTAAAGGATAAAAATCAAATTGCCATGGTACAGTCCTGATCCAACTCCAATCCCATGTTCCATGGAATCCGGCGAGTACTTTTGATTCTCTAAATGCATCAGCGTCCTTACCGAATTTTTTCTGGTAATCGTCAAGTTGACCTTTATTTCTTAATTCTTCATTTTTCAAATCATCAGAGACGAGTCCTGGTATAGACTTAAGTTCTTTTTGTAATGTAATAGCTGGTATCCATCCACCATTTACAAGGTCAAATTCTAATTTCGACGGATTGAAGCTCCAAAACGTCGTATTTTTATTCAAGACGGCAGCCATTACATTATCAAAATCCCACAAATGATTTATACCGGAATACTTGTTTTTGTTGTAGCTCTTCTGAGGTATTGTTTAAACAATTCTACATTCCATTGATAAACAGGTTTTGGTAAATTAAGCTTTTTCAACAAATCGAGATTTAAATATATACCTTGGAAATGCAACCTTTCTGGTACTGCGTAAGTCTTGTTATTGTATACAAATGATTCTCTCAGATTCTTTGGTACGGACGTCCACTCTTTGTCATTTTTCAAAAAATCATCAAGAGGATAGACCCAACCCTGTGAAACAGGATAAGACAATCCTTCCCAAGACTGCGCAACGATATCTGGCAAAGGCTGTTTTGCTGCAACTCTTGCAGTCAAAAATCCATTTACATCAGGTTCATTTACTACAAATGTCACTTCGATATCAGGATAAATTTTAGTAAACTCTGCGGCCAGTTTTTTGTATCTTTCTACATCCCAACTCCAAATCGAAACAGTTAGAGTAACCTTTGCAAGTAAACTTGTTACAAACATAGCGAATAACATTATTACCAAAAGCCATCTTCTCATACTCTCCACCTCCTTAGAAAATTCACGAAAAAATTTTACAGATTACTTCCACACAAACGTTGCTGCAGCGTACCCAGGAAGAACATATTCGAACTTTCTACCTCCTTCCTCCACGAGTATTTTTTTGTTTGTCTTGGTCCTGTTTGAAACAATCAAAACTCTTGTTCCATCTGGATTTTCAAATGCAACCGCTTCTACATTAGAGTAGGTATAACAATCCACACGACGAGCACCCGGAACAACAAACTTGCTTATGTGTCCCAAAGTATAGTAATCAAGGTTATACTTAACTTCACCAGTTTTGCTGTTAATTTCTATAAAGCCTCTGCGTATTACTATTTGAAAGTACAGTTGGTCCACGTTTTTCATCAAGTGCTATGTTCCACCAGACGACCGTCTTAGACCAATTCATAGGTATTCTGATAACATGCATCATCTGGTCCATAAAAGCTTCGAAGAACGCTGGTACCCAGTCACCACCAGAACCCTCGGTAAACCAAATTTCTTTGTCGGGAAACAAAGC
>JBCNVJ010000211.1:0-6748 GCA_039630255.1 Fervidobacterium sp.
GAATATATCAAATCTAACAAAATTCATATATGCCGGTGTTGACTATCCAATAGCTACTGCAGAAATCGCGGGTGTGAAGATCGTAGAGACTGTTGTACAAAAAAGAAGTCGAGAAGATGTGTTGGATATACTAAATATAAAAGATAAGATTTTCAAAGTAGAGGTCGTCGATATTAGAAACACAAAACTTGCAAAGAAGAAAATAGAAGATTTAAGATTAAAGGAAAATTATAACCTTTTTATAGTTGCTGTTATAAAAGATAAAGACTTTTTGCTTGGACCATCTAAGAACCACGTAATCAATCAAGATGAGAAATTGGTTGTTTTTGGAGAAGAGCGAGGACTTGAAAGATTTAGAAAAGACTTTCTTGAGAAAATATAATAGAAAAAACAATAAAGAAGTCTTAGGAGGGAACCTTATGAAATTGAAGACAATGACTATGGAATGGACAGGTGATAGTCTAATACTCGTAGATCAAAGAAGACTCCCTTTTGAGGAAGTTTACGTTACATGTGCAGATTACAGAGCTGTAGCACTTGCTATAAAAGAAATGGTTGTAAGAGGTGCGCCAGCCATAGGAGCGTCCGCTGCATTTGGATACGTGCTGGGCGCAAAAGAGATACTCAAAAAAAGTTATAATTATGAACAAGTTGTTTCGCAAATGAAAAATGTCAGGGAAACCCTTGGAAGAACACGTCCGACTGCTGTTAATTTATTCTGGGCTCTTGAAAGAATGGAAAAAAGATTGTTATCTCATGGAAAATACGAAGGTTTGATTAAAATTTTGGAAGAAGAAGCAATGACAATAGCTAAGGAAGACATAGAGGTTAATAAGGCTATTGGTAAAAATGGCGCCGAGTTAATCAAGGACGGATTTACTGTGTTAACACACTGCAATGCTGGAGCCCTTGCAACAGTGGATTATGGAACAGCACTTGGTGTGTTGCGAGCTGCTAAAGAGCAGGGCAAACGAATCAAAGTATTTGTCGATGAAACAAGGCCTTATCTACAAGGTGCAAGACCGACTGCATGGGAGCTTATGAAAGATGGATTTGATGTAACACTTATAAGTGATAATATGGCAGGTTGGGTTATGAAACAAGGTAAGATCAATGCAGTGATAGTTGGTGCTGATAGAATAGCAGCAAATGGTGACGTAGCAAACAAAATAGGCACTTACATGGTTGCAGTACTTGCGAAAAAACACAACATCCCATTTTATGTTGCTGCTCCAACAAGTACCTTAGACTTATCACTTAGTAACGGTATGCAGATACCAATTGAAGAACGCTCTCATGAAGAAGTAGTCACATGCGGAGGCAAAAGAATAGCACCCAACAACGTAAATGTTTATAATCCCGCGTTTGATGTCACAGAACATGAACTTGTGACTGCAATTATAACAGAGAAGGGAATTGTGTATCCACCGTATGAAGAAAACCTAAGAAAGTTGTTAGGAGAGTGAATAGCCTATGGTAGACCTAAAATTGCTGAGAAAATCGCCGGAGATTTTTTACGAAGCTTTGAAAAAAAGAAATCAATCAACCGAAATATTAGATGAAATAATCGCGCTTGACAAAGAATGGAGGAACTACCTTAATACTGTGAACAATCTTAAAGCAAAAAGAAATGAATTGTCAAAACTTGTTGCTAAGTACAAAGCTGAAGGTAGATCAGAAGTTGAGGATATAATTTCAGAAAGCAAAAAGATAGGTGATGAAATAACCCAGTACGAGACAAAACAAAAAGAACTTGAAGACAAGATGTTCGATCTTGCTTTGTACATTCCAAACATTCCACATGAGAGCGTACCAGTTGGGAAAGATGAAACAGAGAATGTTGAAATAAGAAGATGGGGAGAGCCAAGGAAATTCGACTTTGAGCCAAAAGCGCATTGGGACATTGGTCCAGAGCTTGGTATGCTTGATTTCGATAGGAGTGCTAAGTTAAGTGGATCAAGGTTTACGGTAATGTTTGGTGCAATTGCCAAGCTTGAAAGGGCTATAGCTCAATTTATGCTCGATGTACACACACAAAATGGTTACATAGAAGTAAATGTTCCGCACCTTGTAAAAAGAGAAACTATAACAGCCGCGGGGCAACTACCAAAGTTTTCTGACGAACTTTACACATGTGAAAAGGATGATTTATTCCTTATCCCAACTGCGGAGGTGTCACTTGTAGCCTTGCATATTAATGAAATTATTGAAGAAAGTAAACTTCCTATAAAGTATACAGCCTTCACACCATGCTATAGAAGAGAAGCAGGAAGCTATGGAAAAGATGTACGAGGACTTATCAGACAACATCAGTTTGAAAAAGTTGAATTAGTGTGGTTTACAACACCAGAAAGATCATTTGAAGACCTTGAACAATTAACACGTGATGCGGAAAAAATATTACAATTACTTGAATTGCCTTACCGAGTTATCGCATTATGTACAGGCGATCTGGGATTTGCTGCTGCTAAGACATACGATATTGAGGTGTGGTTACCATCTTACAATGCATATAAAGAAATTTCTTCATGTAGTAATGTTACAGATTTTCAAGCACGTAGGGGAAACATGAGATACAGAACAAAGGATGGCAAGATAAATTACGTTCATACTTTAAATGGTTCAGGTCTTGCAATTGGAAGAACACTTGTTGCGATTATCGAAAATTATCAAAACCCTGATGGAACAATAACAGTTCCAAAGGTCTTAAGACCATATATGGGAGTAGATATAATTGGAAAGTAAAAATTATTCTTATGTTAAATAAAAAAGGGTGAGTATTTGTACATGAAAGATACTTTTAAAAGCAGAGAAATGATAGACAAGATTCGCAAAATGAACTACGATGAACTTTACAAATTTGCAAATCAAATAAGAGAATACATGATCTCGGTGATCTCTCAAAATGGTGGACATCTTGCAAGCAACCTTGGTACAGTGGAACTCACATTGGCACTGTATCGAGTATTTGATCCATTTGACGACTACATAATCTGGGACACCGGGCATCAAACTTATACACATAAATTGTTAACTGGTCGTTGGGAAGAATTCAAAACACTCAGAAAGCTCGGTGGAATTTCCGGATTTACAAGTATATTCGAGAGCGAAGTTGACAGGTTTGGCGCTGGTCACGTTGGTACTTCAATAGCAGCTGCTCTTGGGATTGAAAAAGCACTGAAGTTGGAAGGTAAGAAAGCAAACGTTTTAGTGATAATAGGAGACGGAGCATTGACCAGCGGTCAAGCACTTGAGGCCTTAAATCAGGTTAAGAGCCAAAATTCAAAGATTAAAATAATTTTGAACAGCAATGGAATGAGTATTTCTAAGAACGTTGGTGGACTTTCGATGCTATTAGAAACACTCAGGACAAGTAAAATTTACTTAACACTTAAAGAACGCATAAAAAAAGGTATGAATGATAATGTCGAGTTTGAATTGAAAAAAATCCGTGAAGCTTTGAAAGTTGCATTGATTGGTGAAGATTTTTTCGAATCTATAGGCTTAAAACATTTTGGACCAGTGGATGGACACGATCTAAAAATCTTAGAAGAAGCCTTTAAGCAAATAAAGGACTATCCTTACCCAACTGTATTAACTGTTTTTACCGTGAAAGGAAAGGGTTACATCCATTCAGAAACCAACCCTACAAGATATCATGGGGTAGAAAAATTTGATCCGGATTCAGGAGATTTTGACAAACCTGAAAATACGTTCTCTTATAGTGAGGTATTTGGAAGAGTTATCACTAAATTGGCAAAAGATGACACAAAAATCGTGGTACTAACTGCCGCAATGCCAGATGGCACGGGACTGAGTACATTTGCTAAATCATTTCCAGAAAGATTGATAGATCTTGGCATTACAGAACAGTCCGTAGTGACATACGCCGGCGGTCTTGCTTTAATGGGCTACAAGCCTGTTGTCGCTATATATTCAACTTTTCTTCAAAGAGCGTATGATCAGATAGTCCACGATATAGCACTCCAAAACCTCAATGTTTTGTTTGCTATAGATAGGGCGGGACTTGTGGGAACAGATGGACCAACTCACCATGGCGTTTTTGACATTGCTTATCTAAGAAGTATTCCCCGATTAAAAATTCTTACCCCAATCAATGCATCAGACCTGGTAAGTATGCTGTATGCTGTTTTAACGCAACGTGAGAAATACAAAGGTCCAATAGCAATTAGGTATCCACGTGATGTTGAATTTGGAAATTTAGATTTAGACAAGATTTGTGATAAAATAGAACACGAAGATCCATTTAAGTGGAAAATATTGGTAAAAGGAAAAAATATAGCTTTACTTAGTGTTGGAACTATTACACAAGAATATATTGAAATGTGCAAAAGGAATGATTATACACTCGTTGGAGTAAGAAGTGTGAAACCATTTGATGAACAGGTCCTGGAAAATGTAGTTCATGAACATAATTTTGTTTTTACGATAGAAGAGGCATGTCTATTAGGAGGGTTTGGAGAAGGTTTAACTCACTATTATGTGAACAACTTAGCTTGGAAGTATCCAGAGGTCAAAATAACTAATCTTGGAATTCCAGATGAATTCATACAACATGGAACAAGAAAAGAATTGTTGAAATTGGTAGGTCTTGATAGCAAAAGTGTAGAAATCATTGTAAAAGAGACTGTTGAAAAATACCTGATGAAAGGAGTGAAAAATTTATGAAATTTCAAACAGAATACGGAGAAGTCGAAATAACTGTAAATGCCATTAGAAAACTTGTGTACTTAGCTGTTATGGAAACTTATGGACCAATAAGTATAGGAACAGATAATTGGTTTTCAAAATGGTTTTCCTCAGAAGAAGGAAAAATAAAAGTTGAAGAGGATGAATATGGAAGAATCAGTGTAGATATATTCGTCGAAGTTGAATACGGTACAAAGGTTACAGAAGTTGGAAGAAATATAGAGGAAAACGTAAAACACAAACTTTCTCACTTTGCAAATTGTGACAACGTGGAAGTGAATGTCCATATCATTGGTGTAAGATAGAAATGAGGTGATAATTTGACCACAAGCATAAATGGAGTTGAATTGAAAGGTATCTTTATGAAAGGTACCGAAAATTTGTTGGCCCATAGAGACGAGATAAACGCACTAAATGTTTTTCCGGTACCTGATGGAGACACTGGCTCAAATATGAGCTCAACATTGCTTGAAGCCTGCAAATATCTGGAAAATCTTAACGACACAAAATTGAAAAATGTGCTTGACGCAATCAAGCGTGGAACACTGATGGGGGCGAGGGGAAATTCTGGAGTTATACTTTCCCAAATCTTTCGGGGTTTTTGCGAAGTACTTGATAAAAAGTCAAAACTTACAGTGGCTGATTTTGTAAAAGGAATTAAAAACTCTAAAGAAGTTGCATACAAAGCAGTTTTAAAACCTGTCGAAGGCACTATATTAACTGTTGTTAGAATGCTGGATGAGCATTCAAGGGAACTGGCATCTTTAGAGAGCTTTGAACAGCTTTTTGAAAAGATGGAAGAAATTGCATTAGATGCTGTGAAAAAAACACCTTCTCTTTTACCTAAGCTCAGAGAAGCCAACGTTGTCGATGCCGGTGCCAAAGGTCTTTATTACATTATCCAAGGATTCAAAATGTACATGCTTGGCGATACAAAGATCAATTTGAAAGGCGTTGAGACAAAACCTGCAGAAGAAATATCGATAGCCCTTGAAGAATTAAAATACCAATACTGTACAGAATTGATTGTTCAAGCAAAGAAAATGATATCTGCTAACGAACGACAAACACTTGAGTCATACTTAAACGAAATTGGTGATTCTGTGGTGTTCTTTGTCCAGGACGATATAATAAAGTTGCATGTTCATACAAATAACCCGGGAAACGTCATAGAGAGGTTTTTCAAACACGGTGATCTTGTTAAAGTGAAGATAGATAACATGAAAATGCAACACGAACACGTTGCAGGAGAGTTATATGCCAAGAAAGAAAGGAAAAAACTTGCATTCGTCTCAGTTTCTCCGGGTGAAGGTATATCAAAGGTGCTCAAAGATCTTGGAGTAGACGAGATCGTCTCAGGAGGACAATCGATGAACCCAAGTATGGCAGATATACTCGATGCTGTAAGAAGAGCAAACGCTGAACATGTGATAGTATTCCCAAATAATTCTAACATAATCCTTGCAGCCGAACAAGCTGCAAAAGTTGCTGAAAAGGAAGGAATCAAAGTAATAGTCATAAAAACAACAAATGTGCAGGAAAATATAATGGGAATGATTTACAAAATAGGTGAGGAACCTGAAGAGGTAGTAAATAGCATAAACGAAAATATCCAAAAAACCGTGGCTATATCAATAACTATAGCAGTAAGAGATTCAAAGTATTCTGGCGAGAAAATTAAAAAAGGAGAATATCTGGGTTTTCTAGCTAAGGAATTAGTTTCTCATCACAGAAATCTTCCAAACGTACTCGATAAAGTCTATCAAAAATGCAAAATGGAAGAAAAGGAAATCTTAACAGTTTTTGTTGGTTCAGATGCAACACCAATTGAACAGAGTATTGTTGAAAAATATACAAAAAAGAAGTATCCAAACATACAAATCGAATTTCTCGAAGGTGGTCAACCACACTACCCATTTTTAATGATGGTAGAATGAGCAATTGAATGATTCTGTTGTAAAATTAAAATCTGAATACGAGGTGCTTTATGCGTGAAGTTATGAAAGTGTCAAATGTTGATGATAGGTACGTTTATTTG
>JBCNVJ010000212.1:0-2538 GCA_039630255.1 Fervidobacterium sp.
AGCGCCAAACTTCTAATTTGTTCAACTTGTAAATACTTGTCTTTGTGGAGTTTAAATACAATGTATTCACCTATTTTCATAGAGTGCTTTTCATTAAAAGATTGAATAGTAGAATTAACATATTTCTCAAGCTCCCATATACCTTTGGCAAGCTTGAGGGAAGCATCTTCGACAGAAGGATTTATTTCTTTTAATAGAGGTATTACTTCATGTCTTATGAAGTTGCGGTTGTACTTGATATCGTAATTAGAAGTATCTATAACAAATGATAGATCTTTGTGTCTTGCGTATTTTTCTATTTCTTCTCTTTTAAAAAACAGTAGAGGTCGTATAAATCTCCCATTAACAAGATTCATTCCAGCTAACCCGTATGGACCTGTTCCTTTCACTAATCTTAATATCATGGTCTCAAGCAAATCGTTTGAATTGTGTGCGGTGGCAATGTATTTGTAACAGTAATTATCCGCAACATTGATAAGAAACCCATACCTTAAAATCCTTGCTGCTTCTTCTATAGACAATTTATGTTCTTTTGAATATCGTAACACATCTACCTCATCAGTAAAAAAATCTAAGCCTCTGTCTCTACACAATCTTTCCACGAATTTTACTTCCTCTTGAGCTTCTTTTCTTAACTTATGATTTAACGTAGCAACACCAATTTGAAGATTAAACTCATCCTTAGCTGAATCGAATAAATCGAGCATGACAACAGAATCAACACCACCAGAAACAGCAAGTAAAACTCTTGTTTGACACACACTGTTGGTTAAAATAGAACGTAAAATGCTTTTAAATCTGAACAATAAGTCTAGGTTGTCCAAAAATACTCACCTTCACGTTTGCTATTTTTGTGTTTACATTCCACCGAATTCAAGCTGTCCATTTTTTGGATCTATCTGGAAGAAGCGGTCCGGCATATCTGTCAAATAGAATTTGAAATATACTTTGTCTATATTTTCTAAAATGTTGGCACTTCTGTTTGAAAAGTCTATTCCAAAATTTAGTCTCCAACAATGTAGTGACTTGTCCAAATTCAAACTTAAAAAGTCAATAGTATTTTTCTCCGGGTTATACGTTAGTCCTATCTTCGTTTCTGGATCAAAAGTTTTCAGTGTTGCTTCAAGTTTGTAGGTCTTCTTTCCATCCAAATTATAAGAGAGTAGATATCTTTCGAGTGGTTTTTCCATAGTGTAGGAGAAATTCCAATTAGGTACAGACTCTCGAGAGGCTTGGTTGTAATTTGCTCTTATTGTCGTTTTGTAACCAAATAAATCAAGGCTTCCAGTAGCAACTGCATTTTTTATAAAATCGTTTTGTTGATATGCGGTCAAGGAAAAACTACCATATTTAATTATATGAACGTAAGTATCTATAGACTTACCAGGCTGAATGGTGAACTGTAAAGTATATTCTGCATTTAAAGGTTTGTAATTTGCACTTATTGTAATGTTCTCATTTCCAAGTTTTTTATTTACGTTATCATAATTTAAAGAAATGGAATTTGTCAGCTCAACATCCCACAGCGATTGCTTAGTTCTCAGAGTAAGAGTGTCTGGAAGTAACCTATTGTTATTTAAATCAAGTGTTCTTGCACTAGAGATTGTCAGGTTAGCAGAGTTAATTTCTCCGATAAATCTGAGATTATTTTTGTTATTGGCTGAGGGTTCGTCAATGAAATTGTATGTCTGTTCCCATCGAGATGTTAACTTGAATGGACCCAAATTGTACATTCCGGTCAATGTGTAGTTATCAGATGTACCTAAAAATTCTCTTTTTGTGTTTGAAGCATAGTTCATGATATTCTTTATTGTAAAAGTGTAATTAAAATCAACCGCAAAAGGTCCCTCTTTCCAACTCCAAGGTAGTTGATACGTATAGGTAATATTTCTATTTTCACTGTTGCTGTACACATTCCCGATGAATGAAAGACTGTAACTCAGTCTTTTACTTGACAGCCCTATATTATATGAAGTTTGATAATAAGTGTTCCATGTTTTCTGAAAAGATGTAAGATAGCCATCCGTTTGTAATCTAAATACGTTATCAATTGAATTTATCCTTAATGTATTATCGTCGAATAATTGAAAAGATACGTTTCTGATGCCACCGTTCAAATACACTATACTATCAGTTAATCTACCATCGTACAAAATATAAGGTCTAATATATACATTGTCATTCTGCAAATTGACACCTAACTTTTGGAAAAAGTTATTTTCGCTATAGTAATTTCCTTCGATGTAAATTGGACCATCGAACTTGTAGTAAATTGTACCTCTTGAGTATTTATAAACAAAAGGCACAAAGGAAAATTCGATATAATCTCTTTGTTCATCATAGACAAACTTATTGGCTTTCTCTTTTTTATCCGTTGCTTCAATTACATTTCCTTTTGTTCCCATCTCAATTTTAAGTGCCCAATCGTTTATAACAAGATTGAATGTTTGTGCGATGTTTATCGTATCACCAAAAATTACAGAAAAAGAATAAGGTGGAACACCTTCTAATGTTGTTATGTATATCTGATACGGGAAA
>JBCNVJ010000213.1:0-43864 GCA_039630255.1 Fervidobacterium sp.
GATCTTAAACAACCGAGTTCAAAGAATACTTTTAAACGATATCCCAGAAGGAAAAAATGTTTCAGAAATAGTTGAATATGTACTAAATAGATTTTGTGAAGTTAATCATCTCCACTAGTGTGCAATTAATATAAACGAGGATAAAATATGCTTGTAAATATTGTTGGACTTGGCAAAGTTTCGCTTTCGATAGCAAAACAGTTAAAAGATAAAATACAATTCGGTTACTTGGTTTCTCGTGATTTTGAGAAAGCAATGTTAGTTGCTAAGGAGTTAAATGCTACACCTGTTACTTACAACGATAATTTTAAATTAAAAGGTATCGTACTATTTGGCCTAAATGATTCAGTCTTACCTAAGGCAAAAAACTTGCTTTTTTCAAAGACAGAAGATATTGTTGCTATTCATTTTAGCGGATTTCACCCTTCCACAGTATTTCCGTTTGATTGGAGTCCGGCAACTATGCATCCAAATTGCGCTGTTGCAAGTGATTCTGCCTTATTCAAAGATGTGATATTCGGCTTAGAAGGTACTGAAAAAGGAGTTATTATAGCTCAAAAGATTGTTGAACTATTGGAGGGAAAGTATGTAATTATCCCCACTGACAAGAAGATGATTTATCATCTTGCAGCAGTAATCTCAAGTAATTTTTCCATAGGTTTAGCCTACATTTCCTCTATTTTGTACAAAGAAATAGGAATTGAAGACGAGATTTCGGAAAAGATAATTTCGCAGCTTCTAAAAACAGTAAGCGAAAATATAGAAAAATTAGGAATAAGTAATGCATTAACAGGACCTATCAAGCGAGGAGATTGGGATGTGGTAAGAAATGAAAGAAGCGTATTTCTTGACTTTGTTAGAAAAAAGAATATATGTTGTGAGACATTGTATGACGATTTTGTGAAGTTACTTTCGACAATTTTAGAAATTAAAGAAGAATAAATTTGGAATGTTGTGTTACCAATCGTTGCACAAGTTATTTGGTCATCAATTGTGAAAAGTTTATGTTTCGCTTTTAGATAAAAAAGCAGGCATTTGAGCCTGCTTTAATTTTTTTATGTTTATTCAGACATCATTCTAATTCAACTAACACTTGACCTGTGTCGACCGTATCTCCCTCTTTAACCAATACTCTCTTTACGATCCCTGGTCTATCTGCCACTATATCGTTTTCCATCTTCATTGCTTCGAGTATAACAACTTTCTGACCATACTCTACTTTCTGTCCACTGTTTACAAGTACTTTTAAAATGACTCCAGACATTGGGGCGTGGATTTTCACACTTTCTGACGCTGGACTTGATGACTGAACTACAGATTTTTCTTCAACTAACTGTTTTGTTTGGTTTTCTTGCTGCATATTTTGTGTAACTGGCTGCGTCATTTGGATTGGTTGCTTAGTTTCTTGGAGCTTTTGAGTATGAATTGATGATTGGGCACTTGAAACTTCTTCAACCTCAACAACGTATTCTTTACCGTTTACTCTAACAAGAAATTTCTTCACCATCTATTTCCACCTCTCCAACCATACATTCTCCATTCTTCCCATTCTCTTTTTCCTTTCTTGCTGGCTATTTTATTCATAGGAGTCACTGATTTTATAATTACATCCTCCCCTAAGATCGAATATATCGCAGAGAAAACCGCAGCTATTTCTTCATCCTCTATGTTTTTTGTGTCTTTTTGAGTAGTTTCTACATTGTGAAAATCAACTATCTTTGGCGCATTTTTTTCTATCTGCTTCGGTAATTTCATCCTTTTGTTTTGGCTGATTCCAATCATTTCCATGATTTTAAAAATAGCATAAAGTATTACGAATACAACGAAAACAGTCAGAACACCAACTACTGTTACTGTTAATTCGTTTACTCCTTCCATTTCATCACCCCGCCATTAAAAGCAAAAAATATTACTGACCTTACAACGGTATATTCCCATGTTTTTTCTTTGGTCTTGGTTCTACTTTTGTCGAACCATATTCAAGTGCTTTTTCTATCCATTCTCTTGTTTCTCTTGGATCAATAACAGCGTCTATGTATCCCCTTGAAGCGGCAACGTACGGATTAGCAAACATTTGTCTGTATTCTTCTATTTTTTGCCTTCGTGTTTCTTCTGGATTCTCAGAACTGTCTATATCCTTTTTGAATATAATATTTGCTGCACCATCCGGACCCATGACTGCTATTTCTGCTGTGGGCCATGCTGCAACAAAATCTGCTCCAAGATGTTTGCTTCCCATCGCAATGTATGCTCCTCCGTATGCTTTTCTTAAAATTATCGTTATTTTTGGTACTGTCGCTTCACTGTAAGCATAGAGTAGCTTCGCCCCGTGCCTTATTATTCCGCCATGTTCTTGTTTTACACCAGGTAAATAGCCTGGAGTATCTACGAAAGTTAATATTGGAATATTGAATGCGTCAAGGAATCTAATAAACCTTGCTGCTTTATCAGAAGAATCTATATCAAGAACACCTGCTAAATAATTAGGTTGATTAGCAACTACACCAACAGAGTGACCGTTTATTCTAGCAAACCCAACTACAATACTTTTAGCAAAGTGTTCGTGAACTTCAAAAAACACGCCATCATCGACTATCCTTTTTATAACATCCCTAACATCAAAGCCTTTCCTTGAATCAATTGGTACTATCGTATGAATGTCTGATGAATCTGGCTTTGCAAATTCATCTTTTGTTGGTGGCTCTTCCATATTGTTTTGAGGAATATAAGAAAGAAGAGTTTTAACCATTTCAATTGCCTGTCTATCATCCGACGCGAGAAAATGTGCATTACCACTCTTTGAATTGTGGACATATGCACCACCAAGATCTTCCTTAGATATGTCTTCTCCTGTGACAGCCTTTATAACATTTGGACCTGTTATAAACATTTGAGCTGTTTTATCAACCATCAAAACAAAGTCGGTGATAGCCGGAGAATAAACAGCTCCACCTGCACAAGGACCGGAGATAACTGTTATTTGAGGAATTAATCCTGATGCCAACGTATTCCTATAAAATATTTCGCCATACCCATAAAGTGAGTCTACACCTTCTTGAATTCTTGCGCCACCTGAATCATTGATACCAACAAGAGGTATACCAAGCTTCATTGCTAAATCCATTATTTTTGCTATTTTCTTTGCGTGCATTTCACCAAGTGAACCACCCATAACCGTAAAATCTTGTGAAAATGCAGCAACAGGTCTTCCATTAACCTTACCAATTCCTGTGACAACCCCGTCAGCTGGTAATTTCATTTTATCAAGACCGAACGTTGTGTTTCTGTGTTTTACGAATTTGTCAATTTCTTCAAATGTACCTTGATCGAAAAGTAATTCGAGTCGTTCCCTCGCTGTCAATTTGCCCTCTGCATGTTGCTTTTCTATTTTTTCTTGCCCACCACCAATTTCGATTTCTTTTTCCAACTCTTTCAACTTTTGTATTAGTTCATCCATCGATGTTTCAACTCCTTTCGTTTTAAAATCAATGTTCACCTTCAACAAGTTCGACAAGAACTCCACCTGTTGTTTTCGGATGCAAAAATAAAACCTTCGTACCCGAAGCTCCTTTTTTTGGTTCTTCGGAGAGCGGATGGAGTCCATTCTCCTTGGCAAGTTTAACCGCTTCATCTATACCCTCTACGTTAAACGCTATGTGGTGGATACCCTCACCTTTTTTTTCTAAGAATCCAGAAACTTCCGAATTTTCATTCATAGGTTCGAGCAACTCTATCCGTGTATCTCCAACTTTTATAAAGTACACTCTAAGTCCACGCTCTGGAAGCTCTTCAACTTCTGAAACTTCAAGCCCAAGGAAATCTTTGTAAAGTCTTAATTTTTCGCTTGCCTCTCTTACAACAATACCTATGTGATCTATTCTTTTGGTCAACATATGAAAAACCTCCTGCTACAGTGGGATTATGACTTCAAATTCTGATAATATTCTATCTTGCGAATATTGTTTCATCAAATCCAACCAAGTGCCTTTGCTGTTCTTTTGATGAAACTTTCAAGTGCTTTCTTCCCAAGATCTGTTTTTGCGTATATTTCTAAGAATTCATTCACTGAACATTTTATTACTTTTACCTGGTTTACAGCTGTACATGTTTCGGTGTAGACTTCATCGATTAACGCTTCAAGTCCAAAAATATCGGGTTCTCTCTCTGAAAGAGTGCATTCGTATGAGCCAACTTTTGATTTTACATTTCCTGATTTAATTATATAAACGTAATCACCTTTTTCACCATTTTTGATAATAATGTCTCCAGGTGAAAAATCAATTGTTTCCACGTATCATCACCTCAATAACTTTGGATGTTTTATTAAACCTTCTCCATAAGATATTTCCCTCATCTTTGTAAATTCCCTCTAGTGCCTTCAGCGCCTCATAACAATATTCAAGTTCTCGCGGAAAGTAAAGAAGTACCTTTTTGAGTAACGCTTTCGCCAAAAACTTGTCATTTAGTATAATGTACACTTTTGCTGCGGTTTCAATTAGTAATCTCGCCCCCACAGTTTCTTGTGGAAATTTTTCGAGAAATCTTCTAACCAAGTTCACCTTTGTAATTAATTTATCATCCTCAAGTTGCTGAATCATTTTGATAGCTTCGTTCTTGTCATCGGGTAATTCACCAGCCGATAAAGTGAGCAAAGCTTCAACTTGATCCAAGTACTCGTCTAAATCAACGTTTTCAAATTCAAAGTCTTCTAAGACTATATTTTCCACATCTATTGATGTCTGATATATGATTTTTCTTAATTCAACAGTCTTCTTTATTATATCAGTATATTCCTCTTCCCAACTAACGTCAGCTATCTCAGACTCATCTATAGCGATGATATCTTCCTCGAGAGGAAGTCCCGTAAAGTACTCCAAAAGAGCAACATAATCTCCTGCCTTCAAGTCGTGATAGGTCTTATTTCTTGTTTCTCTTACAGTTCCTGAAACTACTTTAAATAACCTTTTTGGAATTTCGCCTTCTTTAAATATCACACCTTCTATCTTCACTACTGGCACTTCCTTTCATTAATTTCTTTTTATTTTCAATTTAGGACGTTTCTTTTCCGCAGATTTATCTTCCGTTATAAGTTTAAACTCATCGTGTATTGTATTAACACGCGCAAGCTCTTTCTTGGACTCTTCTTCAGCTCTATTATCAATTCTTCTAAGATTGAGTAAGTAAGATACTGAAAGTTCATATGTTTTGAGCATCATGTCGTTAAACATATTGTATGTTTCTTTTTTGAATTCTAAAACTGGATCCCTTTGTCCATAACTTCTAAGTCTTACTGATTCTTTAACATGTTCAACTTCTTCAAGATACTGCCTCCAATTTTCATCAATTACTCTTAATACTATGAATCTTGCCACATGTTCAAATTCGTCAAGTCCAAATTCTTCTTTCTTTTTTAAGTAAGCTATTTTTATCTGACTTACCAAATCTTCTTTTAATTTCTCTCTGTCATCTATTTTTTTGTCCACTTCAACAAACTCTCTTATAACAGCAAAAGAATCCTTTAATCCTTCCCAGTTCCATTCAGGACCTGTACAAAATTCATCAAGCCTAGATTCGACAAATTTTTCAGTTGCTTCATTCATAAAGTTGTCTACATCATGTTCAAGTATGTAGTCCCTATAACCGTATATTGCACGTCTTTGGGTATCAAGCACACTGTCCAATTCAAGAAGGTACTTACGAACGGAAAAGTTTATCCCTTCAACCTTTTTTTGAATCTGCTCAATCAACTTGGTTAACAACGGATGGTATATGGGTTGTCCTGGCTCAATCTTCACCATATCCATTACTTTCTGGATTTTATCACCACCAAAAATTCTCATTAAATCATCCTCAACAGATAAGAAGAATATCGATTCTCCAGGATCACCTTGTCTTCCTGCTCTACCACGTAACTGATTATCAATACGTCTACTTTCGTGTCTTTCAGTACCTATAATCAACAATCCTCCAAGCTCTTTAACGCCAGGACCAAGCTTGATATCTGTTCCTCTACCCGCCATATTTGTTGCTATCGTAACCATTCCTTTTTGACCTGCTTGAGCAACTATCTGTGCCTCTTTTTCATGATATTTTGCATTCAAAACCTGGTGAGGAATTTTTTCCTTTTTTAGCATTTCACTTAGTTTTTCACTCTTTTCAATTGATGTTGTACCAACAAGAACGGGTTGACCTTTTTCATAACGTTTTTTTATCTCTTCAACTATTGCTTTGTATTTCTCTTCAACAGAACGATATATTAAATCATCTCTGTCTATTCTTATCATAGGTTTATGGGTAGGTATCACAACAACATCCATACCGTAAATCGTTTTGAATTCTTGTTCTTCGGTTTTTGCCGTTCCCGTCATACCAGCTATCTTCTCGTACATTCTAAAGTAATTCTGGTAAGTTATTGTAGCGTACGTGATGCTTTCTTCCTTTATTGGTACGCCTTCTTTTGCTTCTATTGCCTGATGAAGTCCTCCACTGTACCTTCTACCTGGCAGTACACGACCTGTGAATTCATCAACGATCAGCACTTGACCATTGTGAACTATGTAATCTACGTCTTTTTTAAACAAATGAATCGCTTTTAAAGAATTTGTTATGTGATAAATACTGTTGACATTCACCGGGTCATACAAATTTTCAACACCAAGTAATTTTTCAAGATACTCTATTCCATCATCTGTTAATAAAACTGTTCTGTGTTCTTCGTCCAATTTGAAATGTTTATCTTTTTCAAGACGTTTTGCTATTTGATAAAATTGTTTGTAAACGCTCGCGTTATTTTTCGATGGTCCACTTATTATCAACGGTGTTCGTGCTTCATCAATTAAAATACTATCAACTTCGTCCACTATAGCATAAAAATGACCTGTTTGAACCTTATCATCAATTGATACCACAAGATTATCTCTAAGATAGTCAAATCCAAACTCTGAATTGGTTCCATATGTTACATCACACTTGTAAGCTTCTTTTTTGCTAACTTCGATTAGATCAACTTCAAACGCCTCAACAGCTTTTTTTACTTTTGCTTCGTCGGGTAAAAATTCCCCAGTAAAATTATCCGGCCATACACAATAGTTTTCTTTTAGACCTTTTTGGGCAAGATCGGGGTTTTTCCAAACAACTTCGAATGCTTTACCAGTTGTATTAATTACGCCTACCCTGAGTCCTAAGGATAGATATATAGGTCCCATCCACAAAGCATCACGTTTTGCAAGATAATCGTTAACAGTTACCATGTGTATATTTTTGTTCATTAGGGAATTTAAAACAACAGGAGCTGTTGCCACAAGTGTTTTACCTTCTCCTGTTTTCATCTCAGCAATCTTGCCTCTGTGAAGCACGATGCCACCTATAAGCTGAACATCAAAATGCCGCATTCCAACGGTTCGTCTTGCCGCTTCTCTTACAAAAGCAAAAACTTTTTGCAGATGCTCATCAAGCTCACTAGCATTTTTTACTTCTCCTTTATTTTTGAGTATGTAATTTCTCATATCTTCAAAACTCATTTTGACTACTTCTTTTTCAAGTTCATTTATTCTCTCAACAATTTTCTTTGCCTTTCTAAGTTCCATCTCATTTTTATCAAAAATCTTTCCAAAGGTTTTGAACATTGTTTACCACTCCTTTTATTGCTTATAATTAAAAGATCTATATTACCTATATTATTTATTATACCATGAACCTTAAATTGCACATGTATAAAAATAAAAAAGGTCACCCATTTTGGATGACCTAAGGTCAATCAAAAATCTATTCCTTCGAGGAGCATGTTATTTAGTTCAGTCAAAATCTCATGAGGCGCAATCAATTCGCCTCCCACTCGACTCAGCAACCTCAACTTTGTTCCAGGTTTTACAAATTTCACAATTTCGCTTGCATATTGTCCAAGGTTCATCTCTGCAACAAGTATGTTTTGCACATTTGATAATCTCTTTTTCATTTTTTCAACAGGGATAGGCCATATAGTAATTGGTCTTAGTAACCCAACCTTTATACCTTCTTCACGTGCCATCAAGACAGCCTCTTTTGCGGATCTTGCAACTGAGCCGTAGGCTATTATAACAGTCTCTGCATCATCCATCATAAATTCCTCGCACTGTGAAATTTTATCTATGTGTAGTTTTATTTTATTCACCAATCTTCTAATCAGTTTTTCCGCTGTTTCCATAGTTGCCATAGGAAATCCAGATTCATCATGAACAAGCCCAGAAACATGGAACTTTGCACGTCCCATTTCAACAAGCGATGGTGGTAGATTCTCTGCGTATTCGGTTTCAGAAAATGGTACGAAAATTTCCTCCTCTTCTAGTTCTTTTGAAGTCACGCGTTCCACAACTTCTATCTCACTATCAGGTGGTAATATGAAGTTTTCGTACATATGCCCAAGTACTTCGTCCATTAGTAATATCACGGGGGTTCTATATTCCTCAGCAAGATTGAATGCCCTTATTGTAAATTTGTAGACTTCCTCAACAGTTGATGGATAAATAGCTATTATTGCATGATCTCCGTGTGTACCCCACCGTGCCTGCATTATATCCCCTTGAGAAGGTTTTGTCGGCATACCGGTGGACGGACCGCCACGCATTACATTTACAAACACAGTTGGAGTTTCCGTCATTATGGCATATCCTATAGCCTCTTGCATTAAACTAAAACCAGGTCCGCTCGTTGCAGTCATGGATTTTGTCCCAGAAAGTGAAGCACCTATAATTGCCGCAGCACTTGCAATCTCATCCTCCATTTGGATAAACACACCACCGACCTTTGGAAGTTCACGTGCCATTGCTTCTGCAATTTCAGAAGATGGAGTAATGGGATATCCTGCATAAAATCTACACCCCGCCCTAATTGCTCCATATGCACATGCTTCATTACCCTGCCAAAATACCATTCGAGAATTAGGCATTTTCTACACCTGCCTTCTCTTTGACCTCTACTATATTTATAACAAAATCAGGACACAGATTTTCGCACATAAGACAACCTATACATGTAGTATGATCTGGCACTGCTGGTTTATTCAATTCACCTCTTATTATAGTTTTAGTTGGGCAGATGTGATAACATATACCACACGCTTTGCACCATTCGTACTTAATTTCTACTCTGAACTGCCTTTTCGCCATTAAAACACCTCCAGTTTTTAACCAAATATCGCTAAAAATACACCAGCTGCTACGGCTGAACCTATAACCCCAGCGACGTTTGGTGACATGGCATGCATAAGGATGAAATTCGTCGGATCTTCTTCTTGAGCAAGTTTCTGAGCGACTCTCGCGGAATCAGGTACTGCGGAAACTCCAGCCGCTCCTATCAAAGGGTTCACTTTATCTTTCAGAAACAAATTCATCAGTTTAGCAAACAATATACCTGAAGCTAAGGCTGATACAAAAGCAAACGCCCCCATTCCAAAAACAAGCAATGACTGTGGTTTTAAAAATATGTCTGCTCTTGCTGAAGCACCTACTGAAAGGCACAATAAAATTGTTGTCGTGTCAAGTATATACTTACTCGCAGCCTCCACTAATCTTTTAACATTTCCTACTTCTCTTAGCAAATTTCCAAACATAAGTGGACCCACGAGTGTTAAAGATTGGGGAACAATAAGAGCAGTCACAAGTGTAGTTACAAGCGAAAATACTATTTTCTCTGTCTTAGAAACTTTCCTTGGTGGCTTCATTCTTATCAAACGTTCTTTTTTTGTCGTAAGAAGTTTAGAAACGGGAGGTTGTAAAATTGGTATAAGTGCAATGTAAGAGTATGCTGCTATTGCAATTATAGAAAGAAGTTCTGGAGAAAATTTTGTTGCTACGTATATAGAAGTTGGACCATCTGCTCCACCAATTATACCTATTGAAGCAGCTTGTTTGAAAGTAAATCCAAAAAATCTTGAAAGTATAAACGTTAAAAATATACCTATCTGTGCCGCCCCACCAAGAAAAATTGTAATTGGGTATGAAATCATAAAAGAAAAATCTGTCAAAGCACCTATACCAAGAAAAATAAGGGGAGGATACACACCAAAATCTAACCCCTTTTTGATATAATACATAAATCCCCCCGGTATAAATCGACCATCAGGAAATGTCTGTGGAGGATTTAAGATTCCAGTAGATAATGGAGGAATATTTGAAAGAACAATACCAAAAGCTATTGGTATAAGAAGTAGTGGTTCAGCATCCTTTTTAACAGCAACGTATATCAGAATACCTGCTATAGCAAGCATGACAAAATTGCCCAAAGTCATTTGGGTAAATGCCATTTTCTCAAAAAATAACAAAAACTGATGCAACATATTCTGCCTCCTCTCATAGCAATTACTATTAATTGTGTAACGTTTTCTGTTTTGGCTTACTTCTCTCAGTTATAGTATACTCCTTATAAAATCAATTGCAAACTGCAAATAGTAAAACAAAAGAGAGCATAGCACCGTTTTAACATAACTTTCCAATTTATTCATTTTTGGAGTTATTTCAAAGACTTCAAAAAGAGATCGTTCCGTCCGCCGCTATTTTGAAACCATTCTTTCGTAGTTCATCTACCACCCTTTCTACTGGTACGTCAATAAAAGCCGATATATCTTTTGCTGTTATTTTTGCCTCATTAAAGATATTCTCAAAGTATTTAATTGCCATTAAGATCCTCTGAACACTATTGGGGGTAAATTTCATACTTATTAATTTTTTGACTTGCTTTATCCTCATAAGTTGTGATTCAATTATCTTTAACACAAACTTTGGATTATTCTTGATATATTTCTCAATACCTTCACACGAAATTGGTATTATCGCTGCAGGGGATATAGAGTATAAAGTTACCATTCTAATCTTTGAATCTAATAAAGCCCCCTCGCCTACAAATTCACCTGGCTTGACTATGGACAACAATATTTCTTTGTCTTCATAAAGTTTTACAGCTTTGAGGTAACCCTTCAAAACTAAGTATCCTTCGTTGGCTTTTTCACCTTCGAGTGTAACCACCGTATATGGTGGCAACAATAGTCCGCCTTTCATAAAAATCTCAAGTATGTCTTGTTTTTGTCCACCATGTACAAAAGAAAACAAATATACATAAGACAGGCAACCTAAGTATTCCTTTGGATTTAACCTTCTAAGGTGTAATTCTGCACTTTCCGGTTGTAAAATAATACTAAGTAACGTATACCAAACCATTATTTCTTTACGTAATTCATCACTCAAAGGTTCTGACAAGAGTCTTACAACAACATCAAAAGCTTCTTTAACATATCCATTTGAGTAAAGACGCTTCGCATTTAGTATGTCTTGAAAGATTCTATCATCTATTTTCATCGAATTTGGATGGATCCTTTTGAAATACCTCATCCTATCAGGTCCAACGTACTCAGGTAATTCTCGAGACTCGGCAAGTTCAGAGTCTATTAACAATAATCGTTTAGATAATGAGTTTATAACAGTTCTTAAAATATTATAATGGTTTTCAATTTGAAGAATTTCCTCAGGTTTAAATTGATAAAATGTTGCTTCGTCTGATTCGATTGTTACAATCTCTTCAGATGGTAAATTAAAGAAAGCCCATTCACCAAAGGTCCCGTGTTCAAATGTTAGTTTCTTATTATGCAATTTAGCAGAAACGATTCCTTCCACAAGGTAATAAATCTTTTTGACATTCTCACCAAAGTTATACAATATAGTTTCTTTTGGAAATGTAATTAAATCCATAAAATCACATCCCAAAAGAACTATTCAAACCAAAAACTTTTTAACTGTCCTTCTTTCATGAGAAACTCGCCTTTCGAAATTACTGAAACTACATCCCAGTCTTTCAAAAACACTATATCTGCATCACAGCCAGGAGAAATCCTTCCTTTCTCCTTAAGTTCAATCACATTTGCGACATTTACAGTAGATAACTTAATTGCATCCTCAAACTTAACACCACGTTGAACTACTATTTTTATTGTGTGAATCAGCGCGCCAACACTTCCCACATCAAGACCAACAAGATTTCCATTTTTATCAAACTTTGGCAGACTACCTTGTCCATCTGAAGAAATGGTAACGTTATCAAACAGGCCATTTTCATACGCCATCAAGATACCATCAATCGTGTTAAACTCACTTATATTAATATCCTCTGAAGGTTGAAGAGCTGTTAAATCTATGTATCCACCCATTTTCACAAATTCAAGCCCATTTTCAAATAACTTCTTATTTCTCGACATGTGAGTTGGATAAAGATGTTTTATAGGAATTTCTGTGTATTTTATTATATCAAATAACCAATCTATCCCTCTCGCTCCACTTCCTATATGGAAGTTAACAATTCCAGGTTTTCCAGAAATCATTCCACCGACACGAGCATCCGAAACTACTCTTAAGATCTCTTCATATGTAGGCTGAGAGGATCTGTGATCCGATATAGCTATTTCGCCAACACCAATTACTTTATCTATAAGTATCAGATCCTTTTGAACACTTCCAGTGAAAGTGATTGGTGGAATTCTGTAGGAACCAGTGTAAATGTATGTGTTAAGTCCTTCCTTTTCAAGAGCTTTAGATTTTGCATACAGGTTTTCAAGACTTCTTGTGACGTTATCCGTCCCAAGACATCCTACAACAGTAGTCACACCGTTCATAATGCAATCTTTGATTCTTAGCTCGGGGGTTCTTGTTGAAAAACCGCCCTCTCCCCCGCCACCTGTAATGTGAACATGCGGATCGATTAAACCTGGTATAGCTATTAATCCTGATGCATTATATACCTCAACATCTGGCATTAAAATATTCATTTCTCTCTCAATTCGAACAATTTTGCTTCCAGCAATCAATATATCAACACTTCCCAAATACTTAGGCGAGTAAACGTACGCGTTTTTTATAAGTTTTATCATACATCCACTCCTTAATAAATAGAATTATCAGACGGCTGTGTGCCGTCTGATAAATTTGAAATAATCAAATTACACCTAACTTTTTTCCAATTTTCTCGAATTTTTCAAGTGCATAATCTAAGTCCTGTTTACTGTGTACAGCACTTATCATTACCCTGATTCTCGCTTTGCCTTTTGGAACAGTTGGATAGCCAATCGATTGAGCAAACACACCTTCTTCAAATAGTTCCTTACTGAATTGACTTGAAACTTTCGCATCGTAGAGCATAACAGGAGTAATTGGTGTTTGACTAACACCTATATCAAATCCAAGCTTTTTCATCTCCTCCTTAAAGTATCTTGCGTTATCCCACAATTTTTTAACACGTTCATCACTCTCTTGCAATATCTTAACTGCTTCAAGACAAGCTGCAACATCTGCAGGTGTTAATCCCGTACTAAAAAGAAAAGGTCTTGCTTTCTGTTTTAAGTATTTAACAATAGTTTCCTTACCAGCAATGTATCCACCAAGAACTCCAAATGCCTTTGAAAGCGTACCAATTTCCATGTCAACCCTTCCATGTAAATCAAAATGGTCAACAATACCCCTACCACCTTTGCCAAGCACACCTTCACCATGTGCATCATCAACCATTACAGCAGCTTCATATTTATCAGCTAATTCTACAATCTCTGGTAAAGGAGCGATATCTCCATCCATACTAAAGACACCATCTGTTACTATCAATATCCTCCTAGCTTTTTGAATATCCCTTGCTTCTTTCAACCGCGACTCAAGATCATTCATGTCATTATGCCTGTAAACATATCTCTTTGCCTTTGATAACCTTACCCCATCGATAATACTTGCGTGATTCAGTTCATCAGATATAATTGCGTCATTTTCATCGCCGAATATAGTAGGTATTACGGCTTGATTTGCTACGAAACCTGATTGTAAGAATATTGTAGCATCAGCACCTTTAAATTCAGCCAATGCCTTTTCAAGTTCTTCGTGGAGTTTCATCGTACCGGCTATGGTTCTTACCGCACCGGGACCTACTCCCCACTGGTCTATAGCTCTTTTTGCAGCATTTTTTAATCTTTCGTCATTCGCAAAACCAAGGTAGTTGTTTGAGCACAAATTCAAGACTTTCTTTCCATTTATGACTATCCATGAACCTTGCGGCGACTCGAGCGTGCGTATATTTATATATAATCCTTCGTTTTTCAAACTTTCCATTTCATCTTCAAGTATTTTGTAATTAAACATCCATCAAACCCCCTTTCAAAACTATCTTAATCTAAATTTAAGACAACTTTACCACATTTCTTATTTATCATTAGTTCAAAACCTTTTTCCCACTCATCGAAAGGCAAAATATGAGTAACAACCTTCGAAAGATCCACCTTTTTTGTTCTCAACAATTCATCGGCTGTTCTCCATGTTTCAAACATTCTTCTTCCGGTTATACCGTACACATTTAAACCTCTCATTGTAATCAAAGAATCGAAATTTATATCTATTTTACCACCAAATATACCCAGTATCGAAACTTCTCCACCCATTGTGACGCACCTTAATCCATCTTCAAAAGCTTTTCTGTTTCCACTCATTTCAAGCAAAACATCAACACCATCGTTTAACATTTTGTACACTTCTTTTACCAAGTCTTTTTCAGCTGGATTTATAACAACATCAGCACCATTTTCCATTGCCATATTAATTCTCATTTGATCAACTTCTGAGACTATAACTGTACTTGCGCCAGCTACCTTTGCTATTTGCACAGCCATTAACCCAATAGGGCCGGCACCGGTGATTAATACATTCTTACCGAGTAAATTAGTTACAGATGCCGTGTGTATTGCATTACCAAATGGTTCCATAACCGAGGCAAAATCAAGAGGAATTTCAGACGAGAATTTCCATAACACACTCTCTGGTATAACCGCGTATTGCGCAAAAATACCGTTTGTATCTACCCCAAGGATCTTTAAATCTTTACATATATGCATTCTTCCAGTCCTACATTGATAACAACTCTCACATGGTATATGAGTTTCCGCAGCGACAAGATCACCAATCTTGAACCTTGTAACAGCACTTCCGACAGCAATAACCTCACCTGCCATTTCATGACCAACGATCAAAGGAGGATTTATTCTCGATTGTGACCATTCATCCCACTTATATATATGTACATCCGTTCCACATATTGATGCCCTGCGAACTTTTACTAACACATCCCTTGGACCGAGTTCTGATGGTGTCTGCACATCTTTCATTACAAGCCCAGGTCCTGGTTTTTCTTTCATTATCGCTTTCATAACTGTCGCTCCCAATTTAATCGCCTCCCCCAATTTACGGTATTTTCAAGTTTACCTACTAAATAAAGACTTACTTTCAATATTCTACCGCAATTTAAATTATACTACCTAACTTAAAACCTATGAATTACGGTAAGACAAAAATCAGTAAAGTATATAAAAGGAAAAGGAAATTCTAAGGTTTATAGTCACATAATTTGTTATATTTTGATTTTTTCAATACTTTTTGAGCATATACAACCTGGTAGCATTCACAACGGAAAAAACAGAAATTTCGGCGATTATTTATTCATGACGACCTAACATTTCTTCTTCTTTCTCTTGGACAAATTGGTTCATGTACAGCCTATAGTATTTTCCTCTTAATTTCATCAGTTGTTCATGTGTACCCTCTTCAACAATATTACCAGCCTCAATTACAATTATCTTATCAGCCCCTCGAATAGTTGATAGCCTATGTGCAATTACAAAACTTGTTCGACCATGAAGTATTTTATGTATAGCATCCTGTATTAAATGTTCAGTATATGCATCTATTGAGCTTGTAGCTTCATCAAGAACAATAATTTTTGGATTTGAAATCACAACTCTTGCCAATGCAATTAGTTGTCTTTGACCAACTGACAATTTTGCCCCAGCTTCACCAACATCTGTGTCGTATCCATTTTCAAGCTTTGTTATAAATTCGTGAGCATTGACAAGCTTTGCTGCATTCACGATTTCTTCAAATGTGGCTTCGAGTTTTCCATATCTAATATTTTCAGCTACACTTCCACTAAACAAATGTGGGGTTTGAGGCACATAACCTATTTGACTTCGTAAAGAATGTAGTTTTATCCTTTTGTAATCTATACCATCAATGTAAATTTTTCCTTTAACTGGTTCATAAAACCTCCCAATCAAATTAACTATCGTCGTCTTTCCAGAACCTGTCTCACCAACGATAGCTATAGTCTCGCCTTTTCGTACCTTTAAATTAAAAGATTTCAAGACCCAGTCACCCTTTGAGTACTTAAACGATACATTATCAAAAATCACTTCTCCTTCAATTTGTACATCAATACTCCCTGGTTCATCGTATATCTCAGGTTTTGTATCAATAAGTTCTATAACACGTTCAGCAGCTGCCTGTGCAGACACTAATTCTGCCAAAATGCGCGCAAGTTGTTGTACCGGTTCAAAGAATTGAATCGAGTAGGATATGGCAGCTGCAAGCGTACCAAAGCTTATCAAACCCATATGAACGTTCTTACCTCCGAATACAAGCATTAAGGCTGTAACCACGTTACCTATAAATAAAACAATCGGTGTGTACACCCCAGAAAGAATTATCCCCTTGATTGACGCTACCTTTAGCTCATGGGTTTGTTTCTTGAAGTCGTGCGCCCTCATATCTTCAATCGAAAGTACCTTTGTTGTCTTTGCACCAATTAAACCTTCGTTAAACGTACCAGTTACTTCAGACACGAGTTTTCTAACCTTTCTAAACTGCTCTAATATCAGTTTTTGAAAATATAAACTCACAATTCCAAGTGGTGGAATTGCAAAAACGATAAACAACGCAAGTCTCCAATCCAAAAAGAATGAGTAAATTAGTATGAATATCATCGAAGAAACTGCCCAAACACCGTCAACTATTTGCCAAGACATTACTGAACTTATCCTTTGTACATCAGACATTATTCTTGAAATCAAAAATCCAGTTTGAGTGCTATCAAAAAATGATAAAGAGAGACTTTGAAGTTTCTTAAAAGCAGCGTTTCGTATGTCGAAAGACATACCATTTTCTATTTTTCCAGCAAGCATTATTAAAAAATACGTTCCAGCAGATTGCACTACAACTACAAACGAAAAAAGCAATGCAAATTTTTCAAATCCCCTAAAATTTTTTTTAATTACAAAATTATCAATTGCATATTTTGTAAGATATGGATAAGTAGCATCTATGAATCCAACAAGAATCATAACACCTATCAATCCCAAGATATGAAACTTATAATTCTTTATGAATTCTCCAAATCTTTTCCATACTCTAAAATCAAATCTCTTTTTGTCATCCTTAATCAATTCTTCCATTATTATCACTCCTTAAAATTTTTTAGTAAACTTTCGATTTTCCAAACTTTTTGATAAAGTCCAGGTTGGTTTACTAACTCCTCATGTCTTCCTATGTTCGTTATTATGCCATTTTCAAGTACAATAATTTTGTCTGCCTCTTTTATGCTCGAAATCCTATGTGAAACTATGATGGTCGTTGCGTTTTTGCTACGTTGTTTTATAGCTTGAATTATTTGTTTTTCCGTATCCGTGTCCACTGCGCTCATAGAATCATCAAATATCAAGATAGGATATTCTCTCAAAAATGTTCTGGCGATTGTAATCCTTTGTCGTTGACCACCAGAAAGTGTTACACCCTTTTCACCAACCAAGGTGTCGTACCCTTTTTCAAGCTGCATAATATCATCATGAACAGCAGCGCTAACGGCACTGGAAACGATTTCTTCGTGCGATGCTTCAGGATTAGTCACAGAAATGTTTTCTTTAACAGTTTCCGAAAATAAGAAAGCTTCTTGGGGTACTAAACCAATATTTCTTCTTAGAACAACCTTCGGTATCAAACTTATTTCTTTGCCATCTATCATAATTTTCCCAGAATTAGGTTCATATAATCTCATAAGTAATGAAATTATTGTTGATTTTCCAGAACCTGTACCTCCAAAGAATGCGACAGTCTCTCCTTTTCTTATCTCAAAAGATACACCTTTTAAGACAGGACGTTCTGGATTATAACCAAACCACACATCTTTAAATTCTATATCACCTTTTAATTCAAATTCAGAATCACAAAATAGGTCCTCAAGTTCGTACGAAAGTATCTCATTTATTCGCTTTAGTGAAACACGTACCTTACCAAAATTGGAAAGTATTATTCCAAGTTCTCTTACAGGCCACAACAACATTCCAACATACGTTGTAAAAGCCACAAGAGTACCTATGGTTATTTCTTCTCTTATAGCATAATAACTTCCAAGCACAACAACAAGTGCAAATTGAGTGAGTGCAAGAAAGTCAGAAATTGTCCAAAATTTAGCAAAAAGTGCAAGCAGTTTCAGATCCAGTTCTCTGTATTCTGAGTTCTTCTTAATAAATTTTTGGATTTCGTAACCTTCTCTCGTAAACGCTTTAACAACCCGAACACCAGTTATGTTTTCTTGAACGGCAGCCGTTACAGATGCTTCAGCTTCGTCGACCTTTTCAAAGTGTTTTTTCACCATAAGAAAAAACCAAAATGCGGTTCCAGTAAGCAATGGGATAACAGCAGAAGAGATTATAGTCATCTTTAAATTTAAATTTATCATCACATACAACACAAAAATGATCATAAAAACTATACGCCACACACTAATTGCATCAACGTAGAGAAATCTTCTTACAGTTTCAACATCTGAAGTACAGCGCTGTATAACATCACCGGATTGAAAATTGGAATAAAAATCGTATTTTGCTTTAAGTATTACATTGTAAAGGTCATCGCGGAGATTTTTGACGATACTTTCTGAAGTTTGCCCCGCAAGCTTCTCTCGTAAAAACGAAAATAGACCGTTGAGAAATGAAAATATTAACAATACTATACCAATTACCCATAAGTTCTCCTCCAGATAATTCTTTCCACCAAATAGATTATAAACATACAACCAAAAACCTGAATTAGGAACTTTCCCACCAATGACATTATCTATCGTAAATTTAACAATAACAGGTACAAGCCGAGAAAAAACTATAGAAAACGCTGTGAAAATAATGGCAAACACGTACTGAGTCGTGTAACCTCTAAAATACTTAAGTAACATTTTAAAATCTTTCATTTGTACATCCCTCCAACTTTTTATTGATAAAATAAAAACTCCACGGTGACAACCCGTGGAGTTTTCAAACAGCATACAGTAGTATCTTTACTTATTTAGAAAATTATATCTACCAATCTTTTACGCAACGTACTCCAATTTGGGTTGTCCAATAGCACAGTGATATTAATATATATTTTTAAATTATTCACCTGTTTATCCATCGGACAACCCCCCTTTTGTATGTTTTTACTCGAATCCTTCGTAATACGAACTATTTATATTTTACTCTTGATGTTTAAAAAGTCAATATATTTTCCTAAACTGTTTTCTGTACATATCAGTAGATTAAAATTTTGCACTGTTTTTCAAGCTATTAGATCGGTTTTGAACTTGTTACAAACAAAAAATAAATATCCAGATCATTGTTTCTTTCCTATTTACACACGGTAAGTATTGTGATAAAATACAATTAGGCAAAACTAACTTCATAAAGAAGCCAACATAGAATGAAAAGCATATAATAAACTTTTGGAGGTGTGTGAAATGTTGTTAGAGGTGAAGAATTTAACGGCAAAACTAGTGGAAGGAGAAAAGCTTATATTGAAAGGTGTTGACTTGGTTGTAAATCCGTCAGAAGTACATGTCATAATGGGACCAAACGGATCCGGTAAGTCTACTTTGGCAAATGTAATTATGGGAAATCCTAAGTACGAAGTAACTTCTGGAGATATTATCTTTGAAGGTGAATCAATTCTCCAACTCAAAACAGATGAAAGAGCAAGAAAAGGTATAATGATGACGTTCCAAAACCCTTATGAGATAGAAGGAGTAAAACTTGAACAACTTCTTTTGATTGCATACAGAAAGTTGCATGGTGAGGACAAGACGTTTTTCCAACTTGATAGGGAGATGAAAAACCTTGCTGCCGAAGTGGGACTTTCTTATGAATTTTTTGAAAGATTTGTTAACCTTGGGTTTTCTGGTGGAGAAAGGAAAAAAGGGGAAATATTGCAGGCAAGATTTTTAAAACCAAAGTTATTGATTTTAGATGAAATCGATTCCGGTCTTGATGTTGATGCACTAAGGCTTGTTGCAAATCAAATAAATAAGATAAAGGAAGAAGGTACCTCATTACTAATTATAACCCACTATTCAAGAGTTTTGAATTACATCGATGTTGATAAGGTACATGTATACGTTGATGGTAAAGTGGCTTTAACTGGTGACAAATCCCTTGCTTACGAAGTTGAAGAAACCGGTTACGCAATAGTTAATGATACACACAATGGTAAGTAAATGTAAGGAGGGATAATAAATGAGTGATTTTAACGAATTACTTTACGAATTAAAACGGAGAGAAAATTTTGAGTTGAAATTAAATGTATCTGCCGCATTGAGACTTCCTGCAGGTTTAGATAAAAATCTTGTGTATGAAATTTCCAAAGCAAAGGATGAACCAGAATGGATGTTGGATCACAGAATAAAATCATTTGAAATATTTGAAAAATGGCATGAACCTGACTGGGGTGTCGATCGAAGTGAGCTTGATCTTTCTAAGATAGTGCCATATGTAAAACCTAATGCAAAGAAAACAACAACGTGGGAAGAAGTACCGCAAGAAATCAAAGAAGCATTTGATAGACTTGGTATTCCTGAAGCAGAGAGAAAATATTTAGCTGGCGTTGGTGCTCAGTTTGACTCTGAAATGGTTTATAAAAACATTAAAGAGGAACTTAAAAAATTAGGTGTCATATTTGTCGATATTGAAACAGCTGTTAAGGAATATCCAGAACTTGTGAAAGAATATTTTATGAAGCTTGTTCCTCCAACGGATAACAAGTATGCTGCCTTGCACGGTGCTCTTTGGAGCGGTGGTACGTTCCTTTATGTCCCAAAAGGTGTTAAAGTGCCTTTGCCATTACAATCTTATTTTTTGTTTGGCAATCCTGGAGGCGGGCAATTTGAGCATTCCGTTATAATCGCAGATGAAGGGAGCGAGGTCACTTACATAGAAGGATGTACAGCACCTAAGTACGATGTTGTAAATCTTCACGTAGGTACTGTTGAGGTTTATGTTAAGAAGGGAGCCAAATTAAAATACCTTACTATGCAAAACTGGAGCAAAAACATGTTTAATCTTGAGATAAAGCGTGCAATAGCCGAAGATGATGCTGTCATGACTTGGGTGTCTGGTTCTTTTGGAAGCTACAAAACCATGGTTTATCCAGCTACCATATTGAAAGGGGATAACTCTGTCTCTGAAAATGTTTCGATATCATTTGCCGGTCCTGGTCAACATATTGATACTGGTTCAAAAGTAATTCACATAGGTAGGAACACCCGCTCTACAGTCGACTCAAGAAGCATAAGTATAGGTGGAGGTGGTCTTTTTACAGAGGACTTCTCAAGATAATGGAAGGTGCACGCGGCTCAAAAGCAACAGTAAGTTGTACAGGTTTAATGATAGATAACAAATCAAAAAGTGATACCGTGCCTATTATAGAAGTATACAATACAGACTCTGATGTTGGACACGAAGCAAAAATCGGTAGAATAAAAGATGAGCAAATTTTTTACTTAATGGCTAGAGGTTTAAGTGAACTTGAAGCCAAAGGGTTGATTGTTAAAGGTTTTATACAACCAGTTGTCCAACAGCTACCTTTCGAGTATGCTATAGAACTAAACAGACTTGTTGAGATGGAAATTGAATCATCCATTGGTTGATAATAAATTTAATCTTTTTTAGTAGGAGGCAAGAACATGGAAAGAACCTTACGTTTACAGCACCAAAACATGCGTGCAATAACCCCTCAAAGAAAGACTATAGATTCAATCGATTACACAGTAGACGATTTTAAACCAAGTGGAAATAATCTGCTTGATGAATGGCGTATAAGAAGGCTATCAGAATATTTGACTTACAAATTCCCTCTGTGGAAACGAACGGGTCTAAAGGAATTTAAGATTAATGAACCAAAAAACTACAAAGGATTGGAAAACATAGACGAAAGTGCTCTTGAATTACTTGAGAGACTTGATTTTGAGGGTTCTGATAGAAAATTTGTTCTCCTTGCAGATGTATTTTCTTCAAGTGGAGGTTATTTTACTGTACAAGAAGATAAAACGATGATAGTTAGTCAATTTGATCAATACGATAACATGCTTGTAGATATCAAGTCTGGTACTTTAACTTTGATAAGGGTAATCGAAAAGTCATCTTTTATCGGAAATTTGAGAATAAATATTCAACAAGGTGCGTGTCTTAATCTTTATAACCTTTACATTGCAAACGGAGAGTTTTTAAATTCAAATGTTTTCATAAACGCAGAAAGGAATTCAAAAGCTTATGTTAAAGATTTTTATTTTGGTGGTAGAATTAACAGTGGATATTTTGGTATAATGTTAAGTGGAGAGGAAGCTTACGCAGAAGTTAGACCTTATTATTTGGCGAGCAAGAAAAATATTATAGACATACTTTATCTGATGAGGTTCTATGCACCAAAAACTTATGGTGTTGTAGATTCAAAAGGCGTGCTGGACAACGAATCAAAGGTCGTGTTTCGTGGTATTATGGATATACTGAGTGGTTCAAAGGAAGCAGAAGCACATCAAAGCAACCATGCTATTTTAATTTCACAAAAGGCAAAGATAGAAGCAATACCAAGCTTAATGGTTGATGAAAATGACGTTGTTGCTTCACACGCTGCAAGCAGTTCTCCTATAGATGAATCAATGTTATTCTATTTGATGACCAGAGGTATACCTGAAAGTGATGCACGGAAGATGATTGTTCGTGGTGTATTCGAATCATTCAAACAAGAGTTAACGAAATACGGCTTAGAAGGGGTTGTTGAGCGTGTACTCAACAGTGTGGTCGGATGAAGAATTTTGTAACATAAGAAACGACTTTCCAGCACTTAGTAGACAAATAAACGGTAAAAGATTGGTTTATCTTGACAATGCAGCAAGTACACTTAAATGTAAACCTGTCATCGACAAAATGACAGAATTTTATTTGAATCACTATTCTAATATACATCGAGCTGTACATACGCTTGCAAGCGAGGCTACTGTTGAGTATGAAAATGCAAGAGAAAAAGTTGCCAAATTCTTAAATGCTTCTGCTAATGAAATAATATTCACAAGTGGTACCACAATGGGGATAAACTCTTTGGTTAACTCACTTATCAGAAGTGGAATTTTAAATCCAAATGATACTGTTTTATTGTCACAAGTAGAACATCATGCAAATCTTGTTCCTTGGGTAAGGTTATCAAAATTTTACCGTTACAAAATCGAGTATATTCAAGCAGATGATAAAGGAATAATTACTAATGAAAGCATACTTAGTGCAAAAAAGTATAAACCAAAAGTCGTATCAGTCACAGGTCAATCTAACGTTACCGGCCAAATAATACCTGTTGATTATATCCGAGAAATATTTAAAGATTCAATATTGATCATTGATGGTGCACAATTGATACCACATGAAAAAATAGATGTGAAAAAATTAGATATTGATTTTCTTGTCTTCTCGGGTCATAAAATGATCGCACCAACTGGTATAGGGATAATTTATGGTAAAAAACATTTACTTGAGAAACTTGAACCATTTTTGTATGGCGGAGAGATGATAGATAAGGTTACATTTGAAGATGTAACTTTCAACATCTTGCCTTACAGATTCGAGGCAGGAACGCCGCATATTGCCGGAGCCATAGGACTTGGCTATGCAATTGATTATCTTGATTACATAGGTTTTGAAAAAATAAAAGAGCAAGTAAGCTGCCTATCTAAATATTTGCTCGAATCATTATTAAAGTTAGATTTTGTTGAAGTTTACGGACCATTTGATGAATCTCATCTATCCCTTGTTTCATTTAATATCGATGGTGTACATCCGCATGATGTCTCACATATACTTGATGAAAATTTTGGAATAGCAACGCGTAGTGGTCATCATTGTGCTCAACCTTTAATGAGTATACTTAAGAGAGGTTCAAAAATTGACTTTCCAGGCTCAACTGTGCGAGCAAGTGTGTATTTTTACAACTCAAGAGGCGATATAGATACACTCATTGAAGGGTTGAAGTACATAAAAAAATTTTTTGGATAATTTCCGGAGGTGGATACTTTGTGGTATACTCGGAATTTATAATGGATTATTCAAAGTTGAGAAAGTTTCATGGCAAAATAGAGAACGCTCACAAAGTAGAAGAAGGAAAGAACTTATCATGTGGTGACGAAATAACTTTGTATTTTCTATTTGAAGATGACAGAATAGTTGACGTGAAATTTGAAGGACATGGATGTGCAGTGAGCCAAGCATCAACAAATGTTATGATCGAACAAATTATAGGAAAAACCGTATGGCAAGCTGTAGAACTTATAAAAAACGCTGAAAACATGGTACTTGGAAAAGAATTCGACGAATCTTTGCTCGGACCAATTGTCAATTTTTACGATGTCAAAAATTATCCAATGAGGGTCAAATGTTTTTTATTACCTTGGAAAACACTTGAACTGGCTTTAAAAAATAAGTAGTAATGGAGGTGGAAAGATGAAAAAATTGATTAAAGAATTCTCTGATTTCCTGAAGCAGTACAACGTAATAGGACTGGCTGTTGCGATAATTATAGGTGGCAAACTTAACCAGTTTGTGACTTCGTTTGTTAATGACTTTCTTATGCCCGCTATATTCCAGCCTGTGTTAATCCGCATGCATCTTGGGAGGATAGAAGAAATAAATTGGAATGGAATATACTGGGGTAAAGTTGTATCTGCAGGTATTGATTTTTTGATAGTTGCTTTCCTTGTATTTATTCTTGTACGCTCATTAAATAAGGCTGCGGAAAAAGCAAAAGTAGCCGCTGAGCTTGCTGCTAAAAAGGTTGAAGAGAAAATTAAAAAGGATAAATAAAAAAATCTCCAGCTTATTGGCTGGAGATTTTTTTATTAATCACTTATTTAGTATAGTATGAATGAAGCATACCCAACTGTGTAAGAATAATCCTGAGAAAATTCTGCGCTCGTTGTGTGATAAATTAGGTTTATATTATCAAAAATGCTCCTTACAACAGCAACAGGACCTGGTCCACACATAGTTATATTGTATATCTTTATACTATCATATAATCCTTCGAGGTCTGCGTTTAAAATTTTCTCTATAGCTTGCTCGTCCTTTTTAATCGTAATCTCATGAGGATCGTAATGATTGAAATCTGAAGAAGCGACTACAAGTGTTTCAGGATACTCTTTTAGCATTTCTTTTATTTTTTCAGCTATTTTCAAAACTGTTGAAAGACGCTGATCTTTCATACATATTGGTACTATCTTAAAATCACCGAATGCATATTGTAATAAAGGAAGTTGTACTTCTATGGAATGTTCATAAATATGTGCCATTTCATCTTCGAATATTAAATAATTATCGATGAGTTTATTAGTCATCTCACTATTTACTTGTAAACTTCCAAGAGGTGTCTGCCATGTACCTTCCTTCCATACAGCTATTAATTCTCCATACCCTGTGTGATTCGGTCCAAGTATTATTATATTTTTTGGCTTCCCAAAATAAGCTGCCTTCTTGATGCCAAGTCCTGCAGTTTTACCACTGTAAACATACCCGGCGTGCGGTAGTATTAATCCAACAGGATGCTCAAAATACTTGTTCGCTGCCTTTTCATTTATAAACGCTTCACATGTCTTTTCAAGTTGTACAGGAGTTCCCGGATAAAATTTCCCAGCAACTACAGGTTTTCTATCCATAAGTTCACCCCATATTTTCGATTATTTTAATTCAATTACCTTGGCTGTTAAAAATATTGTTATGTTCCTTTGCTCTACTGTTTCTTTCATTCCCCTAAACAACATTCCTATGATGGGCAAATCGCCAAGTATCGGTATCTTCCATTCTGATTTACTTTTTTCTTCTCTTGCAAGACCTCCGATTACAATCGTCTGACCATTTTTAATAGTAATCTTTGTCTTAGCTTCCCGTTTATTTAGCTTTGGCAATCCATCGATTACTACAGAATAGTCAAAATTATTTACTGAAGTCGTAAGTTCTAAATCAATAGTATTGTCTGAGTTTACATATGGAGTTATCTTAAGTTCAATACCACCTTCTAAATTCCTAATTTCTACATTTCTTTGTTCACCAGAACCAGAAGTTATTTTAACAGGTACGTTATCACCTATGAAGATTCGTGCTTCCTCACCACTTTTCGTCATTATATTAGGATTGGCAAGAAGTTTACTTGATCCTGAGTTACCTTTTGGGGCAAGTCCTTCTGCACTCTTGGTTTGGAACGAAATTTGTGCTTCGTTAAGGATTTTATCCAATATAGTTCCATCGAGTATATCAATTATGTTTATATTCAGTTTTAGCCCTTCTGAACCAAATGTTAAGTAATTGCCTGATTTAAGTAAAGTAACAAGCTCTGTAGACAAACCTGATGATTGTGATTCATCTAAGATTCGTGCTTCTATGGAAACTATCTTTGCGGTCGTAAATTCACTTATCAATCTATTTATGTCATCAACTTTTTTGGATTAAATCAAGCAACAACAAGTCCTGCTGCAGGACTTACCATCGCTTTTCCACCGTAAAATTTGATGAGTTCTTCTACTTTGTCTGCATTTCTCGGAACATTGAATGTGTAAGTTGTTCTAACTTTAGTTGCTTCAGGTGTTGTATCGACAATGTATACATTTCCCAACTTCTTTATAGAAATTCCATAGTTAAACATTATAGAGTTGAACGTTTCAAAGTCAATATTGGAAACAGACATTGTTGCATTCTTTTCAAATTGTTTCGAAAAGACAACATGATACCCAAGTTCCTGAAAAACTGTTTTAATTACCTCAGATAAGTTTTCATTGCTTATATTAATGCTTATTAATCCATCCTTTACAAACACCTTTTTTACTTCTGCAAGCTTTGCATTTTTTGATGAAATATATGTAATCCCACCTACTTCATAAAATTCAACCCACTTAGAGAAAACCTGTTTAAATGTTTCATAATCGATATCTTTAAGATAAACAGAGTTTAGAGTTACTTCTATCTTGTCTAGGTTGTAAGATTTTTTCAGCTTTAACATAACTTGTGATATTATATCACCTACATTTTTGTTTGATACATTAATTGTTATCAATCCATCTTTTACAGTTATTTCTTCTTTTTCTTCACTTTTTGCTGGTTCACCAACACCTTTTGACGGTATTGATTCAGAGATGTAATATACACTTCCCTTTTTTTCGTAAACTATGTTGTAGAAGTTTAAACTTTCCAGAAGCTGATTCAAATTAGAAACTATTATTCTCATCGAACACTGAGACTTTATTTCGTCAATGATTATTATTTCTTCGGACAACAACTTAGCAGCTTCCAGTAAAAGTTGTTTTATACTTTTATCTTTCACCTCTATTAACAATTTGTTGTCAATGAGATTGTATTCGCTTTCCGGCTTAAATGTCTTTATTTCCTTTTCTATTCTTTCAACACTTTTTTGAGGGCCGACAAGATAAACCTTTTGACCTATTTTAAAATACTTAACTTTTGTATCAAATATCGATATTATCGTTTCTATATCTCTTGCTTCCAAAGCTGTATTGACTGCTGTTATTGCTCCTGATCCATCACCTACTATACCACTAACAAACTCCGTAACATTCTTTATCATTTCTTTCGTTCCTATCACAAAATACCCTTGTTGCATCTTATATGTTCTAACGTTGTATAATTCCCTTATTATTTCATCAATTTCTTGTGGATAATTCAAAAATACATACGTCTGTTCTGGTTTCATCCCTTCCACAAAACTTCTAACTTTCTTTATCTCCTCTTGTGTCCCGTAAATTATAAACCCTTGCTTAGTTTTATATGTCTCAACATTATACAATTTCTTTATCACTTGGTCTAACTCTGGGTTGTACTCAATGTATGCATATGTTCTCTCCGGTGCTATTTGTAATTTTGCAATTTCTTCGTTTATCTTTTCTACCTCTGCTTTATCACCTTTTATGTACAAAATTTCAGAGATTTGTTCTAAGGTTATATTTAACCCTAGTATCTTCGACAACCTTTCGATATCTTCTTTCTTGATATTTGAAGCAATTTTGAGTGTGATTACAACATCGTTAGCACCAAGACTTGAGATATATGAAATAGCTTTTTGAACATTTTCACTAAGTCCAAACACACGTGCTTTCTTTATGTTTGGGAAATATTCTACCTGTACATTGTAAACTTTCGATATGTATTCTATGTGTGATTGATTCATCTCTACATTGGTACTAACTTCCATCGATGTATATGACAATATGTATTTTTTAGCCTGTTCCACAGAATCTTTGCTCCCAACAATGTACACAGCATTTCCTACGTTATAAATGTTAATTTTGAATAGACTTTTTAGCATATCCAACATACCATCACTTACACGTTGCTGTACTAGTTCAATGGTCTGATTCTTATTAGCCAAGCTTTCGAGCATATTTCTTGCTTCATTTGCCAGATTTCCGTAAATTATTATCTTGTCATCCACGTTGTATACCTTAACACCGTAGATTTTCTCAACCGCGTCTTTTTCTTCGGTGCTAAATTTGTCCTCTAGAACCAGTATGTTAACACTATAACTTTTTCGAATTTGTTCTATTTCTCTTTTCAAACTTTCTACCCTTGATTTACTCACAGTAAATATCAACAAACCGTCTCTATTTTCAACAACAGTTCCTGTCAATTTTGAAAATATCTCCGGTGAAGGATCTGTTGGAAGCTGCTGGAGAGTATACGTTGTTATATCTTCAGAAATAGCCTTTTTCAACCTTTCTATTTCTTTTATTCTTCCTGATACAAGTTTGGTTCCATCTGAAAAGCTTTGTAAAATCCTCACATTGAACCTTTTCAAATATTCATCATCTATTCTAACAAGGTAGCTGACATTACCAAACGTATCCAAGAAATTTAGAAATCTCTTGTAAGTTTCTTGACTTGCAAAAATAGTTACAATCAGTTTTTCATTGATAGTTTTTACAGTGTAGTTTTCCTTATCTATTCCCAAGTATTCAGCAGCGATATTAATTATTTCTTCAGGAACATCTTCAACAATCACTTTCCAAGGAGCTCCTATAATCGGATCTTTTGAAAGACTTTCGACAAACTGTTCAAAACCACTTACCACATACAGCTTTCCATTTGAAACCTTTGGATTGGACTTTGGATAAAGTATCTGCATAGCATTTGCAATCCTTTGCGGATACAAAACATCGACTGCATTGTATTTCAACTCTATCTCGGTCTGTTCTTTAGCCCCTTCTTTTTCGCTTAGTTTTGTTAATTCAGTAACTTCTTCTTTTTTCTTTTCCTCAAGGAGTGTTTCTGATTTTTGCAACATTGTTGCCTTTTCTTTAGTAGCCTTCGCATCTTCTAAAATTTGCTGAATTTGAACTAAATGCGCAGGATCATCCAATAAAATCGCAACCTTTTTGATAGCAGGTATTATTGTATAGTCTTTTATAGAATAAACCTTTTTTAATTTTTCGATTAGTTGTTCCATTTCGCTATCATCAATTTCATAACTTACGTAAATCCATCCTTTTTTCTTAACATCCGCTGCCATTTGCTTAAACATATTTTCTGCTTCTTTTGGCACTGAAGATTTCAAAGCCAATTTCTTTTGCCCTTCAAGCACCTGGTAACTATCTGGACTTAGGTTGTAAACCTTTGAAATTTGCATCATTATATTTTTAACTTCTTCATCTTTAATATCATAAGAAATATACCTCCACTCATCTTTAACTGGAGGAATTAGAGCTTCTGTTAACATTTTATATTCATTCAATCCACCAAAAACAAAAATTTTGGACTTATCTTTGGTCACATCGGCATATGTTCCCACTCCAAGTATTTGTCTAAGCTTTTCAATGTTAATCTGTCCATCGTACACCTGCCAAGAAGTTGCAAAGTTCTTTAAAATTTCCTCTGGACTTCCTAAGTACAAAGTTTGATTTGTTGAATATGCATAGGAAAGACCACTTACAGAGAGCACCATCCTTATAATTTCTTCCAGAGTCGAATTATTTGCGTTAAGATTTATGTTTTTGTTTTTGGCACTATCGTACAAAATGATTTTCAAACCAAAAAACTCTGCAAGATCTTTAAAGAAAACATCCGTCTTCATATTGATAAAGTTTGCTGTTAACCTTTTAGAGCTTGTGCTGTAAGGAAATCTTACATACAACTTGCTACCTACGACATCATAAGTAGCATTTACTGGCATCAGTGTATATACAAAGACATTAACTTGATTGTTAATCGAAACTATCTGAACACCTTCGACAGTTCCACTCGAAACTGGCAAGTAGGTTTTATTTTTTACACTATCGTTAACAAGAAAGTAATGAACTGTCCTGCTGTCGTTTTTACCATAATAAAGAACTTTCGGAGTTTTATTAAATGATAAAATTACTGTAATTTGATTCGTAGAGGATACAAAGTTAACATCTGTAAGTTCCGAAAACAATAAAACTGCAAACATCAATAAAAATGCAACAAAAACTTTCCTCATCACTAGCATCCCCCTAAAAAATTAATTTTCTGATCAAAATTTAAAATCCCTAGACACCTTTTGGTTTATTCGCTCATAATTAATAAACTTAGTTGACTATTTATCAACGTAAAGTATCTTTTTTATTTTACCATCAGTTGTATCAAGAACAACGATGAACGTAGGATTTACCTGAAGAACTTTGTACTTTCCATCTATTAGTTCGTTCTCAAGAGCGGATTTTACTTCATCTCCAGTTTGTACATAAACTTTTTTCACTTGCTTTCCATTATCTTCGATTGAAATGTAACCAACATAGTAAATTCCTTCGAGTTCAGTAAGTTCTCTGGTACTCAAGCTCATCGATTCAGAAAGCGAAGGTTTTACAACTTGGCTTTTTGGTTTTTGACTGTCTTCATAATATTGAGTAATAGTCTCTTCGTTTGTCTTTTTTTGACCTTGACCTGCGAACAAAGAATCTTTCAAACTTAGCTTTAAATCAAGTTTGAAAGGCGAGAAAAAATCTGAAAAAGTTGATTCTGGAATCATATTTTCAAGCTCAGCTAAAGATATATTTGAGACACTTCCAAGCTGACTATTTGTACCTTCTGGACTGTTTTGAGTCATAGTTTGCACTGAATCACTTTGAGAGTTTGTTTGAGTTGGTTGAACTATGTTAGGTTTAGTGTTTATCCTGATAAGAACAAAAATAGCTATCACCCAAATAAGAATGGCAACAGCCAACAAAATAACTGTTCTTTTATTTAAAGCCATTTCATTCACCTCCTGTTTTCAAAGATATGTAGTAGATCACAGGAGTATCTTCAAATAATATAGGATAATCAACCTTTGCAGTTAGATAAAGGTAATTAATTTCAACAGTTTTATTATTTAATATTTTCTGAATAAGTTCCCTCACTTCAGATTCTACCAGCTCACCTTCTTTATTTAAAATCAATGAATTCATAAACTCCTGTCTTTTTGTTTCAAGAAATCTGGCTTCTTCTTCTGCTTGTTTCATCAAATTATGGCTTCTTGTTGTTTCTGACAGCAGGTTTTCAAAATTTGTGAAATATTTGAAAAAAGAACTATAGAAATAATAAGCACTAATAGCTACTGTAACTACAAGAAAAGCTACTGAAAACACAACAGCAAACTTTCTATTTATAGTAATATTGTTCATTATTTCATTCCCTCCACGACATAATGAAAGTATTTTGTGTTTGAGAAAAACGTCTTTTCCTCGACTAACTGTACAGAAACATTCTGATACACTTTTGAAAGTCGTTCATAAACTGTTGAAGTGGAAACCTTTGTCTCTAATCCGTACTCATAAAATTCAATTCTCAATCTTGTTCCATCGTATACCATTTCCTTCAAAAATACCTTATTTGGTATTGAGGAACAAAGTTCTGAGAAGTAGTTCAGAAAATAATTACTTTTGTAAATATCCAGTAATTGTTTTTTAATCTCTAAATTTGCTTTGCTAATTTCCGTAAACCTTTTTTGAAACGATGATTGTAAATTTTTTATCTGGTTTTCGATACTACCTATGTTAAAATCCGAAAGATTATTAAAGATAACTGGATATTTTCCTAAAAGCTCGCCCACCCGCAAAATCTTAATTTGGTAAGAAAGAAAAATAAGTGCCAACGATGGTAACAAACAAAATAATAATAATATAAGGAAAGTCTTTAGCTTAAAAACCTTTATCTTACCATCTGATAGATTTAACCTTTCCAAGTTCTACCCCCCCTCTGTAAAGAAGACCTGCGTCTGCAAAGGTCAATCTTTGTGGTATGTTAAGTATAGTTATTGCTTCAGTAACTTTCTGAAAACTCCATTGAAGTTGTAATATGGCTTCTTTAAGTACCTTTAAATCGCAGATCAAACACAGGCCAGCAATTTGGTTGATTGTTATTTTCTCGATTTCCGTAGTATTTATAGATATAATTAATTCTCTTTCCAACAAGCCAACTATATCTGGAGATAAAGTATCAATAATCTTCCTTGCTGCTTCGATCAAATCTTCGTTATCACTCCGCTCTATTTCCGAAATTCCGAAACCAGTTTCCTCTTTTACAATTTTATTTATATCTTCGAGTGCAAAGTCTATAATTCTAATTCCTATAATTTTATCACCGTTCATCACAACTACACCAGAATTCATTCGCCCAAGCACCAGGTACATCCAATACCCTGGCAATTTCTTAACAATGATTAACTCAGAAAAAATATTTGGATAGGCTACATCTGGTTCAAAGTTAATATTTTTCGACAATTTGTACTGTAAGTAATCTGATCTTTTCACATAAAGAGCGAGTACTTTGTTCTGGATACTTTTAACATATCCAACATTTATTTCATCGTTAATATCAGCAATACTTTTCAGTTCAAGTTCAACAATTCTTCTCATATCTTTTTCGTTCTTCACTGCCGGCAGTTCAATAAAGGCTGTTTGAATAATATCAAACGGAAGATTCATAACAACAATATCTTCTGGATCAGGTAACAATCTCTGTTCAGAGTATCCTTTTACAAATATATTTCTTCCAAAATATGAACCACTTAGTATATGGTTTTCAGGTTGATCAAGATTATAAACTAAGATTCTGTGCTTGAAAATACCCAATTTATCTCCCCCTTGAAACCTCGAACAATATTGGCTCTATTGTTATCTGGAATGGCTTGTTTAGATAATATGTATCACTTTTTGCAAAGCAAAATGGATTTACAAGTAAACCGTTGATGTTTTCATCATAAAGTTTTTCGTTTTTTATTAAAGTGCCATCGTTTTTTCTAAGAGTACAGATCCCCTTTTCATAATATTTTGTAAAACTTCCCTTCCATAATCCAGAGTAAACAATTGTTTCAAAAAAATAGTATGTAAAATCAATATCAGTAACCTTGAAAAGGTTCACAGATACAATTAAAACAATACAAATAATTATAGTTAAACATGTGAGTAATTCTACAATCATATTGTGCCTCCAATATTGTATCTCAACATTTCTTTTTCATCTGCCGAATTGACTTTGCATTTGGAATATTGTCGAATACATCGTAAAGGCTATGAATGCTATGAAAAGACCAACAAAGGCTATCAAGGCCGGTTCTATCAGACTCACAAGTTTTTTTGTATCTGTAAGGATCTCTTCTTCATAAAAATCTGCAACCTTTTCCATAACAGTATCAAGTTTACCAGTTTCTTCACCTGTACCTACCATCTCATACACAATTTGGGGAAATATTCCTGTTCGTTTTAGAGAATCTTTTAAACCGCTACCAGCTTTAACTTCATCGATAACCCGAGAAATAACAGATATAAACCTCGGGTTATTGGAAGCTTTTGCAGCCATATCGAGTGCGTTAACCATCGGAACTCCACTACCAATAAGTACTCCAAGTGTTCGAGTAAATCGCTCATTGGCCATTTTCTGCCTTAGCTTTCGGATCGGCGGAAATAGGTTCCCCAGGAAATCTTTTACATAAGCGCCATAAACAGTGTCAAGAAAAACTTTGATTCCAAAACCCAAACCGATTACTATTGGAGCAAGTATATACCATTGATGTGTGAAAATATAATTGAGTTTTACGAGCATTCCAAGTACTCCACCTTTTGGTGTTGTACCAAACACAGATATAAGCCTTGGTAATATAAATACCGATATTACAATAACCACAATAATGGCAAAACCAAGTATAAACATTGGATAAGCCATCGATGATTTTACTTGTTCTCTAAGTCTGTTAACACCTTCATAATAGTTTGCTATTTTTTTCATTGTAATGTCAAGAACGCCGCCTTCTTCTCCTGCACGAACCATATTTATGAATATAGAATCAAATACGCCTTGGCGTTCGAGTGCAGATGAAAAAGACATACCACCTTTCATATCTGATGCTACTTCCTTCAATATATTTCTAAACTTCTTCGAAAATACTTCTTGTTCAGACAAAGTCATCACCGCATCAGCAAGTCTAATGCCTGCAGATATCATTGTTTCCAATTGCCTTGCAAAGAGAACAATATCTTTGAGTTTAACTTGAAACAGGGTTTTTTTTCGCTCAACATTTAACTGTCTTTCTCTGATATTCTTTTGAACAAGATCTGTAACCAATATACCTTGCTGTTTTAACTTATCAATGGCTTCTTTAACGCTCTCTGCTTGTATAACTCCTTTTAACTTTTTGCCACTCCGATCAACTCCTTTGTATTCAAAAACCAAAATTATCACCTCACATATTTACTATAATTTAACTTCGTACTAAAACTTTACGTCTTCCAAAATCATTCCATTTTCAAGTACTATTTTGCGCTCACACAAATCACGAAATACCTCAGGTTCATGAGTAGCAATTAAAAAACCTTTGTTTTCATCTTTAAAAGTTTTCAAAATATCTCTTATAAAGAAAATACCTTTTAAGTCAAGTCCGGCGGTCGGTTCATCAAAAATTAAAAACTCAGGTTTATGAATTAAAATAGAAGCAATAGCAACCTTCCTTTGCTCTCCTCCAGATAGTCTAAATGGAGAACTTTTAAGCACAGAATCTTGCAGTCCCACTTTTCTTAGTAAAGATAGCAAATCATCCTTGTTGTATAGAACATCAAAGTTTTTTGCTACATAAGTTATTTCTTCTTCTACAGTCTCACTAAAAAATTGCCTTTCCGGAATTTGGAAGGCAACACCTAACTTTCTTCTAAAATTATATGCTTCTTCAAATGGGTTCACACCATTGTATAGAATTACCCCGGACGAAGGTTTTAAAAGTAGGTCCAATAAATAAATTAACGTTGTTTTCCCTGAACCTGTGTTCCCAACAAGCAGTATCCTTTCATTTGTTGTAAAAGACAAGGTAACATCTTTTAAAGCCATTTTTTCTAACTCTGTACCCTTTTCAAAGATAACGTATACATTTTTTAGTTCTATTTTCAAAATAAATCACCTTTCATATTTTATGGAAAGATATATCCTTATACCGCCTTCTTTCCAAATGTCTTCTACATTACCAAAGATCTCTTTCATGTAGTTCTTTATCCTTTCTCCACCTTTATTATGGTATGCAACAATTTGCAAAGTGCCAAGATTTTCCAAATGTTGGTATGCACCTTCTATAAGTTTCATCCAAACCTCTTTTCCAGCAACTATCGGTGGATTGGAAATTATGTGATTAAACTTCATATCATTCCATGGTTCATACAGATCTCCTTGACGTATATCTGCATCGATATTATTATCCTTAGCGTTGACCTTTGCAAATTCAACAGCACGTTTGTTTATATCAGACATATAAATTTGTATTGTCGGAAACTCTTTTTTTAGAGTTATTCCAATAACACCGTATCCACAACCTATATCAAGCACTTTTCCAGTTAAAGGATTACAATTTTCTAAAAGTATCTGCGTTGCCTTATCAATTTTGCCAAACGAGTAAACACTTGAAGGAGTCTTAAATTTGTAAATATGACCATTCTTAAGTTTCAGTTCAACCTCTTTTATCCTTAAGATAGATTGTGGTTCTTCAGAATAGTAATGCTCAAATTTCTTTTTTCCATCTTCGCTGTTTTTCAAAACTTTACACCTCCCAAATTTTTCCCAAAGCTTTCTATAATTTTTTTGTAAACATTACCATCCAAAGCTTCCAGTAAAGAGTCTAAATCTTTTCCATCTCTCCCATGCTCACACAAACTGAGTAAAATTTCCATGCGAGCCTTAATTTCTTCTCCAAAACCTTCCAAATGGTTTTGTATTCGTTCTAAAAGAGCTTTTGGAGTTTCTTTGGATATACTCAAAATCACAAATGTTCCACCACGAAGCGAAGCAATCAAATCACTTTTTCTCGATATTTTTGTTAACAATCTTCCCATCTTTTTCAATAACGTATTACCAAATTCAACACCCTTGCTGCGCAAAATGTCGTCAAAATTGTTTATTTTCACGCGAACCAAGTATAAATTGCTTGATTCTCGTTTAGCGATAGCAACATATCTATCAAAATAATTTCCAAGAGATTTGGAATTTGGCAAAAATGTTACAGGATCTACCATCAATAATCTATTTACCTCTTCGTATTTTTCTTTCAATTCTTTTATCAATTCAAATCTCTCTACAGACAAGGACAACAAATCAGAAATCATTTCAGCTACCGGAATAAAATTCTTCCTTTCGAACACATCTTCACTTTCCCAAGAATCAAGGTTAAAAAATCCGACAATTCTCCTATGTACACGTATAGGAATGGAGACAAATGCTTTAATGTTTTGTATGCTCTGAACAGAATCTCTCAAATTTTCATCTATATTACCTAATTTATTTGATAATTCTTTTATTAAGTCGAGATTTTTTCTTTTGATTATGTAAACATGTTTAAAACGTCGCATTATGATCTCTTTTTCATTAAACTTTATTTTCTCCAACAATCTGTAATCATGATTATAAGCAGCCACATAATAAAATGTTCCTTCTTCATCTCTAAGTAATACACTGCCACTATTGATAAAACTTACGTTCTCCACAACTGACCCTAAAAGCATTTCATAATCCTTTCTTTTTAAAGAGGTTTCTCTTTCTGTAGACAGATTCAAAAGAGTCTTGCTGAATTCGAAAAACATCTTATTAAACTCTTTTTCCAAGTTTAACTTACTTGTCATTTCTTTCACCTCTTGAAAAAAGCTTTACAAAAATTCTTGTTAAGAAAAAGAATAGGAATAAAACTCCTATCAAGAAAAAATAACCCATCATTCCTATTCTTATAGCATTTACAAAGTCATTCATAGAATAATTCACCTCAACTAATTTTAAATTATTAATAAGCTACAACTGACCTACAAGTGCTATTAATATCCCACCGGCTAAGACAGAGCCTATCTGACCAGCAACATTAGCACCAACAGCATGCATGAGTAGGTAATTTGTCGGATCTTCTGATCTACCAAGTTGATGGATAACCCTTGCAGACATCGGAAAAGCAGATATACCAGCAGCCCCTATCATAGGATTTATCTTCCTTCTTAGAAAAATATTCAAAAATTTAGCAAAAAGTACGCCGCCTGCAGTATCGAATATAAACGCAACAAGTCCAAGTAGCAGAATTAATAACGTTTGAGGTCTTAAAAACTTTTCAGCGGTCATTGTTGAACCTATTGATAGTCCTAGCATTATTGTTACTATATTGGCAAGTTCATTTTGCGCAGATTTGGCAATGCTGTTAAGAACTCCACATTCTTTGAGCAGATTTCCAAACATAAGAAAACCAACAAGTGCCGTGGAACTCGGTGCAAGTAAACTTGCCGTTATCGTAACAGCTATAGGAAAGATTATCTTGATTCTCTTATTAATTCTTACAGTCTTTACTTCCATTTTTATCTTTCTTTCTTCACTCGTTGTTAAGAGTCTAATAATTGCAGGTTGGATTATCGGTACAAGTGACATATAAGAATATGCTGCAACAGAAATAGGTCCAAGTAAGTCCTTTGCAAACCTGCTTGCTACATAAATCGATGTTGGTCCATCAGCAGCTCCTATGATACCAATTGACGCAGCTTCTTTTATATTAAAACCTAAGAGCGTTGCCACAACCATCGTTGCAAATATTCCAAATTGAGCTGCGGCACCAAAAAGAAACATCACAGGATTTTCAAGCAAAGGTCCAAAATCAATCATCGAACCTACAGCTACAAATATCAAAAGCGGAAAAATTTCTGTTATAATACCTATATCAAATAACATATTCAGAATTCCCTTGTGAAATACTCCATCAAGAAATTGATCTACTGCCGAACTAAAAGGAACATTCACAAGTATTGTGGAAAAACCAATTGGTATCAAAAGAGCTGGTTCGTATTCTTTTTTTATCCCAAGGTACAAGAGTATTAAACCTATCATTATCATTAAAATGTTTCCAAATGTAACAGAAAGAATACCAACAGATAAAGCCGAAAGCATACAACACCTCCAATTAAAATTTTTCATTTTCATATATTCAATTTTTATTCTATCACAAAGCAAAGAAACGAACTTTCTCATTCTATAAATTTTACAATTTATTATTAAATGAGCAAAAATTTTAACTAAAACTTAAGTATAAAACTCTTAAAAATAATTTTTAAGAATGTTAAAAATCAAAAAGGAAGGAGATTAACATGACAGAACTAAACATCTCTGTTGCATATATTTTCCTACTTCTTTACAATTCAATAATAGCATATCAAACTCTAACAGTATTTGCAAGATACAAAAATAAAGATATAGGTAAGAGCGGCATTATAATTTGCCTAGTCATAGCATTATACTCCTTTGGATATGCCATGGAGTTACTTTCCATAATGAGCAACAATAAGTCAAGTGCCTTTCTTTGGTACAAAATACAGTATTTTGCCATTCCTTTTATTTCTTTATCTTGGTACTTGTTTGCCAATGCCTTCGCTGAAAAAAAGATTGGGAAAAAGACGATAGTCTTTCTATTAATAATTCCATTGTTATCGGTAATTGCTGTCTGGACGAACGACGTTCATAACCTTTATCTTAAAGGATACCTCCAAGGGAACCTTTATATTCAAAGGGGACCGCTGTATTATGTGTTAACTATATATAACTACATGCTTGCAATAATTGGTTATGTAAGATTATTTTTGGCTGCAAAAAGATTAGCACTGTCAATTCGTAAAGTTACTGCGTTCAATGTTTTAGTTGCTGTTCTCATACCACTTTGTACAAATATCATTTATTTGGCATTAAACTTAGATATTGATTTAACTATCTTTGGGCTCATGATAAGTGTGATTATATTACTTTACGAGGCACAAAAAATTCAGGGATTTGATATAAGAGAGAAAACGAAAGAAATCGTATACAATTCTACCCAAGATTTGATACTTGTGATAAATTATGACGAAATCATAATAGAATTTAACAACAATTTTGGAAAAATGGTTTATGAAATGTTTGGAAGAACGAACTTAAAAAATAAGAAGCTATCCGAAACCTTACCTCCAGAAATTGTGGAAGTTATAAAAAAAGAAAATGGAATTATAGAAAAGGATAACAGATTTTTTCAGGTTAAAGTAAACATGTTGGAGGAAAAAGGTAAGCCCCTGGGAAAGGTAATATTTTTCCACGAAATAACTGATCTCAAAAGACTTGAAAATGAAAAGTTATTTGAAAATGAGAGATATAGAAGATTATTTGAATTTGCCCCAGTTGGAATACTTATAGAAGACGAAAATGGTTTTATTTTAGACGTTAATCCTGAGTTTTGTAAGTTGAGTTCCAGGTGCAAAGAAGAATTGTTAGGAAATCATGTGTCTAACTTGGCACCAAAAGAAGATTACGACCTGGTAAGAAAAAACATTGAAAATATAATCTCGGGACGAACGTTAGTTCATACAGTCAAAAGTATTGGAAAGTTTGGGGAAGAGAAATATTTTGAACTCTACGAGACAAGAATAATTCTTCCAAACTCAAAATATGGAATACTCTCGATACAGAAGGATATCACAAAACAAGTTATCACCCAGCAAGTTGTAAAAAATCTCGCAAAGTACCAACAAGTAATACTTGATCTTGCGTTAAATTTTATAAATCTACCTTCAGAAAGGCTCGATGAAGAAATAAAAAAGGCTATTGACATTGTGGCTAAGGAACTCAAGATAAATAGGATCAGAGTGTACAAATTTTTAAAGGAAGGACAATTTACATCGATTGGTAATTGGTTTTATTCTAATTCAAGTACTGAAACACCACTCGTATCCTTCGATAGTTCGATTGTTAAAGGAAAAGAACTCGAAGAACTTTTGCTGGGAAAACAATTTGTGGTTGTAAAGGGTAAAGTCTCAAACGAGAACATAAACAAATTCTTCGGTGAAAATACAAGTGCACTAATCACTCCTATAAAACTCAACAATGAAGTTATAGGTTTTATAAGCGCTGCTTTGCAAAGTGAAAGAGAATGGACCATCCCAGAAAAACGCATTATGTTATTACTTGCAACACTGATAGCCAATACGGAAATGAAAAGAACTTATGAACAAGAACTTATAAAAGCAAAGCAGAAAGCTGAACAAGCAAATATTGCAAAAAGTGCTTTCTTGGCAAGCATGAGTCATGAAATACGTACACCTTTGAATGGAATCATTGGTTTCACCAATTTGCTTAAAGAAACTAATTTAGATGAGAAACAAAGAAAGTACGTTGAAACAATAATAAAATCCACAGAAGTATTACTTGGAATAATAAACGATATACTCGACTTGGCAAAGATCGAAAGTGGAAAATTCCAACTTGAACCGATAGAATGTAATTTAAAAATGGAAATGCAAAGTTCACTCGTATTATATAATGCCAAGGCTAAGGAAAAGAATGTAAATTATGTGGTAGAAATTGATGAAAAGATAAGCGAATGCCTTGTAGTTGATAGTTTACGAATACAGCAAGTTATGTTTAATTTAATAAACAACGCTATAAAGTTTACACCTGCAGGAGGATTCGTTAAGGTATCTATAAGAAAAGTCTCAGAAGAAATGTTTTACGAAATAATAAGATTTTCAGTAGAAGATACTGGTATAGGCATTCCACGGGAAAAACTAAGCAAGATTTTCGAACCTTTCGAACAAGCTGACATATCAGTAACCCGGAAATACGGTGGAACAGGACTTGGGTTGTCGATAAGTCAGCATATCGTTAATATGATGGGATCGAATATAAACGTTGAAAGTGAGGAAGGAAAAGGAAGCACATTCTACTTTGAACTTAAGTTGAAAAAATGCAAAAAGCAAGAATCAAGAGAGTATAAAGAGAAAATTATAAGAAAGTACAATGCAAAGGTACTCGTTGTCGAAGATTACGAGATAAACAGACTTCTTATGGCTGAATTATTAAAAAGGTATGACATCGTACCCGACTTTGCAATCAATGGCTTACAAGGTGTAGAAATGGCTTTAAAAAACGACTATGACTTAATATTTATGGACATCTTAATGCCAGAAATGGATGGTATCGAAGCCACCAAGAAAATAAGAACAGTAAAGCTGGATGTACCTATTGTTGCACTCACAGCCCATGCCTTGAAAAATGTAAAGGAAGAAGTATTATCAGTTGGAATGAATGATTATGTAACAAAACCAGTAAAAATTGAGGAACTTGATAGAATACTTGAAAAATTCTGTGGACATTTAGAAATTCGAAACTCTGAATCAGTGAGAAAGGAAGAAATTAAAATTAATACATGGCAAGATAATAAGCATTCAGAAATCGGAGAAAAAATTCAAAAAATTAAAGAAGAACAAGGTTTCGATGAAAAATTTATGTTTGAACTAATCAAAATATTTATCGATTCAACAAAACAAAGTATTGATAACATAAGATCATCACTAAGTAAAAATGATTTTGAAACAGTACAAAGAGAAGCTCATAGCATAAAAGGAGCTGCAAAGTCACTAAGTTTCGACTATATGGGCGAATTAGCTTATGAATTAGAAAAACACGCGCAATCAAAAGACACAGGTTTTGATTATGAAAAGTTTCTAAAAGATATCGAAAAAAAACTCCATGAAGTTATTACATACTACAGGGCATCTTATGAACTAAATCTTAACAATGACCAATGAATTCAATAACATCTTTGTCAAATTGCCTAAGCGAATTTGTGAGTAGTTCTATCCTGGAGATGGTAACCTCAACATCTTGTGCGGCAAAACCATTTCCACAAGGTATATTTGTGTTGTTAATAGCAAGTTTGGATGACTCAAAAGCCATCTGTGTTCCTATGCTTGCTTTTAAAGCACATCCTCTCTTGGCACCGTCACAAGTCATACCAAACAGTGTTGCTAAAACGTTATTTATAGCGTTTTTCATTTGTTCCTTCGTTCCATTCATTAAATATGTTATTGCTGCGCTACTACCTGCAGATGCAATTGAACCAGCACCACATATAGGCGTTAGCTTTCCAGTGTAAGACTTTATATATATTGTTACAAGTATACTGAGCAAAACAGATTTTATAACTTTATCTCGTTCCATACGTTTTTTTATTCCGTAAAGGGCAGGTGGAACAATACATGATATTCCTTGATTACCACTACCAGCCACTGTCATGATCGGAATCAATTCACCACTCATTCTTATATCAACACCCGCAGCCACGTAAGAATGTATACCATCCAACAACTTACCAAAATTTCCATCCATCTTCTTTCCCAAACGCGCAGCTTCAAGGTTATATTTTATAGCACTCTCAACGACTTCAACAACATCTAAGTGAGGATCTTCAATGTATTCAAATATGTCATCTAATTTTATAGATCTGACAAAATCTTTCTTAAAAGAAACACTTGTCTGTGTGTTATAAACTTCTTTTCCATCAACGACTATCTTGCTTACATTATCGTGTGAATCCGTAACCTCAACAACCACTTCATTATCACCAATTAGTCTTGCTTTAATGTGAAGAGAATAATTATTTTCGTAATCAACCATTACTTTATCGATAATCTCCTTCGCTTTTTCGACAGCTTCTAAATCAACGTCTTTAAAAACTTGCAAGCCAAGTTCTGGCCTTCCCACTAAATAAGCAAGGGCAATTGCAAGAGCAAAGCCATGCAAATGCGTACCTGGTATACCAACTTCCAGCCCATTTTTGTACGTATTTCTATCCATTGTGACATGTATTTTTTTGAGTTTTCCAACCAAATATTTCTTGCCAACTGCTACAGATAAACCGACAGCAACTGGTTCTGTACAACCGTACGACAGCTTAACGTTATCGAAAAACAGCTCTTTTATCAATTCTGTTACATCAGCCTTATTCGTATCCATAACTATAACCACCTCAATACTTGACATATACTTTATATAAATTATATTTCCTTAGCAGTTATTATTCAAACTCAATAAAAAGTACTTTAAAATTATTTATTGAAGATCCTGTAAATTTTTCAAAATTTCACACACTTCTTCGCCGCGTCCCATGGTAAAGATATGTACACCAGGCGCACCATATTCAAGTAACTTTTCTATAAGCTGAATTGTAAAACGAACACCAGTACCAAATTCCTCATTTAAAGTTTGACAATTTTCCATCGATTCAATGAATCTTTGGGGTATGCTTACGAAGAATTTCTTAGGAACCGAGTATATAGATTTTTTGTTAACAATTGGTTTAACACCTGGTATGATTGGTACATCTATCCCTATTTCTCTGCAACTTTTAACAAAAGACTTATAAATATCCGCATCGAAAACCATCTGAGTTATTACAAAGTCTGCTCC
>JBCNVJ010000214.1:0-9349 GCA_039630255.1 Fervidobacterium sp.
TCAAATACCTCGATTATTACCAACGATATAAAAACATACCGAAGACACGTTCTACGCTCTTTCTTCCATCTTAGGCTTATTTATTTCTTAATTCGTTAACAATAGTTTCAAGCAACGAAAGTCTGCCACCTATGCGTTTAAGCTCGTCAGCTAATTTTGCTACTGCATCGTAGAGCTTTATTATATCAATATCCTGAATTTTTGTCTTTTCTAAAACTTCCCCAAGTTTCTCCGAGATTGTGTTAACCTCGTTTTTAATCGGCACGATCATTTCTTCAACATCTTCGATAGAGACTTTTGAGTTTGCAACCTCGTATATCATGTTTGTATATTCTTCGAGAAGAGAAATTCTTGTGTCAAGATTTTTATCAATTTGCGAGTTCAAGTTGGATCTGAGTTCTTCAATTTTCCTCTCAAGTTCTTCAACAGTAGTTGAGTCTGCTTTGGAAGCAAGCACATCGTATATATTTACTATATCTTGATCATGCAAATTTAATTTCAAAACAACTTCCTCCAGCTGAGTTTTCATTTCTTCAAAATCCTTGCCATTTTCAGTAAGCAGATTTACCTGTTCTGAAAGTATTCCAAGTGTTTCGTAGATTTTAAGTATGTCACTGTCGTGGATATCTATCGTAACTTTTAACTCATCAACAGTTTGCATGAGTTCAGCTGACAGATTAGAAATATCAGACGAAAAATCGCTTTTCAATCCTTCTATTGCCAAATCTATGTACGAATTCGTTCTTTCATCAAGAAAGGTTATTTGGTCTGCGAGTGTCATTACCATGTTCTTTAGCTCTTCAAATTCCTCGTATGGAATCCTACTTTCTAAGGCATCATATAAAAGATTCAAGTTCTCTTCTAATTCTTTCAGTTTTTCGTATATTTCGGTGCTTACAATTTCTAATGGCAACACACTTGGAGAATCAATTGATAGATCTCGTGAATCTGCAATCTCACAACCACATTCTTCGTTGTGGATATGTTCACCTTCAGCAAACAATACCGCAGACGCAAGAAAAACCAACAATACTGCTAATAATGTTTTCAAACTTTTCATACCCAGTTTCCCCCCTTCGAAGTTGTGGTAGATATTCAAAAAATCTGTAAATTTCTACGTTAATTATACAACAAAAATTACAAAAAGTTGCAACATAATTTTGAAAAAAATATCCTGACTTTGGGGTCAGGATATTTTTGCCTTAATTAAAATGTAAAAATCAATATATGTATCCTATTTTCTCTTTTGGAAGGTCTGTCTGAGGTTCACCAAAAACAAGGATCAATTGATGAACAGGTTCATGTTTTGGCGTTCTGATTTTTGGATTGAAGCCAATTTTTCTCAATGTGGTTTCAAAAGTGACTCTTCTTGAATAATCATGCATACTAAGAATAAAGCATTTTTGGTTGACGATTCTTTCTATTTCACTCCAAAGTTTCTTTTCACGTTCTATTTGAAAGTCTTTAAACCCCACAGCATACACAGGTCCTTTCTTAGGTTTATTTATGAGTTGTGTCTCAATTTTTCCAACCATTCCAACTACCAATGTTGGTGGTATACCTTTACCTTTGTAAGTATTGTAAAGTGAAGCGTTACCGGATGCAACTGGTACATCTGAAAATTCACAAGCATCTTTTAATCCCCTCATTTGAGCAGCAAGCCCTAAGGGGTCGATATCTGGATCTGCATAATTTATACCATCAGTGATAGCAATAGGCTTAGCACCAACAGAAAGAGTCTTTCTAACACTTTCAAGTACCGTTATGTAAGCTCCCCAATAAGGGCTTTGTAAACCAATATCTGCCCTACTGTGAATGGATAAAGAATACGCAACCGAATTTTTCACTCTCATTACAGCTGGTCCAAATCCCGGAGGTAAGATAGTGTCTGTGCCAACCATATAATCGTACCTTTCGAAAACTTGGTTTGCATCAACATCTAAAAATCTTATCCATTTGAATTTTGGTATATCGGAAGGTGTGTAATCAAATATAAATTCTTCAGGCGATTCTTCTAAGAATTTAGCAGGAACATTTATTATAACCTCATCTTTGTAAAGTGCAATATATCTTCCATCATCTGTAACTTCGGCTACAACGTTTCCATAAAGCAGATGTTTTTTAACTATTTTTAAAATCTCATCAACTTTTTCAGGCGATGTAACAACTGCCATTCTTTCCTGACTTTCGCTTATCAGTATCTCAATTGGCTGCATATCTGGTTCTCTCAAAGGTACCCTGTCAAGGTGTACAATTGTTCCGAGGTTACCTCGTGCAACTAATTCACTTGTAGCAGACAACACCCCACCTGCTCCAAGGTCCTGTGCTCCCTCAACTAACCCTTTCTCTACCATCTCAAGAAAGGCTTCTATTAAATTTTTCTCTGCAAATGGATCGCCCACTTGTATTGATAATTTTGTTGCTTTCTCACCTGTTAAATCTTCAGATGCAAAAGATGCACCGTGTATTCCATCACGTCCTGTAGCACCACCGAATATGACGATAACTTGACCTGGTCGGGAAGCCTTTGAAGGAATTAGATTTTCATGCCTTCCTATACCTACCGCCATTACATTAACAAGTGGATTGTGTCTATAGTAGTTAGATATTCTAAGCTCACCACCTACGGTAGGTACACCTATAGAATTCCCGTAATCAGCTATGCCTTCTATTATTCCATCGATAATTTTATGCATATGTAGTGAATCAAGTATTGCTGTTGGACGCGCACCCATAGCAAGTACATCTCTTATAATTCCCCCACGCCTGTAGCCGCACCATTAAATGGTTCTATAGCACTTGGATGATTGTGGCTTTCCACTTTGAATGAAAGGAAATGATAATCATCTAAGGTTACTACTCCGGCATTACCTCCAGTACCAGTTTTTGGTAATTGCCTTATGTATCCTTTAGTATGCGAATATCCACAATGTTCACTCCACATTACAGTAAAGGCTTCTATTTCTGCTTTCGTTGCGTTCCTCCCGAGTTTCGATTCCAATATCTGAAGGTATTTCATACCTTTGCACCTTCTTTTTCTTGGACAAATGATAATTTTTTAGTCTTTATGTAGTTGAAAACACTTAAGAACACCCTTAAGCCATCATTAGAACCAAGAAGCTTTTCGACTGCTCTCTCAGGATGTGGCATTAATCCCAAAATATTTTTTGCACGGTTCGTTATTCCTGCGATAAGGTCTTCTGAACCATTGACATCTTCTGTGTATTTTAAAACTGGTAGGGTGCTATTGACTTTAACAAACCTTCCAAATCCATGAGCGATTGGTAATTTGATGATTTCACCTTTTTGAAAATACATCGTAAACGGAGTTGTATTATCAACAACCTCAAGTTCAACGATTTTGCATATAAAATGTCCGCACGAATTCTGAAGTAGTGCACCACTTAATAATCCCATTTCAACAAGGATTTGGAAGCCGTTACATATTCCGATAACAAGTCCTCCAGAGTTAACAAAATCTTTTATTTTATAAGCTATTGGTTCTCTTGCTGCCACAGCCCCCACTCTCAAATAATCACCATACGAAAAACCTCCAGGTAATACTAAAAGATCAGCGTTAATGTCTTGGTATATATCTATGAACTCGGCATCAAAACCTACATACTTCAACGCCCACAGCGCATCTCTATCGCAGTTACTTCCAGGGTAGAAAACTACTTGTGCTTTTGGTATGGGAATATTCATATTTCTTTCACCTCAAATGTTTCAGTAACAGTGTTAACAAGTAATTTTTCACAAGCTTTCTCCACCTGTTTTAAAGCCTCTTCTTTTGTTTCTGCATCTATTTCTAAGTGTACAGACTTACCAAGGCGTAGGTTTTTCACTGGTATGTTATATTCTTCGTTTAAAACTCTTTTAATAGTTTCACCCCTTGGATCACGAACATGACTTTTGTATTGTATATCAATCATAAATCGATAGATTGGCATATTTTTAACACCACCTCATATTTTTCTAATGGATTACCTAAATCTCTTCTGTATATATCTTTGTCAAACATCTCTCCTGATTTTCTCAGTCTCATCGTATCAGGTGAGATTTCATCGCCCAAGCATACTTTACCTTCAGTATCTATCCCAAATTCAAATTTCATGTCCCACAATTCAAGGCCATTTTTTTCAAAAAATTCTTTCAAATATATTCCCGCTTCCTTAGCTTGTAATATTATGTTTTCCGCAATTTCCCTTGTTACTATACCAAGGACCTCCAGATGTTCTATACACATAAGTGGATCGTGTAGTGTGTCACTTTTGTAAGTAAACTCGACAAGTGGAGATGATAGCTCTTCACCTTCAACTCCACCATACCTTCGCACAAAAGAACCAGCCTTTTTAAATCTGACAATCACCTCAAGCGGAAACATCTTTAACTTTCTTGCCCTTATCTTATTAGGTGGTATGTACTCTATAAACATTGTACAGACACTTTTATCGCTTAAGTATTTCATCAATCTTGCTGTAATTTGCGAGCATATGGCACCTTTATTATAAAGCACATCGTGTTTAGCACCATCTCCAGCGGTTATGTCATCTTTAAAATGCAATATAACTTCTGTGCCAAGATCTTCTACTTTTTTTGTCTTTCCTTCAGAGATTATGTTCATAATTGTCACCTCGTATGTACTAAAATTGTTCTTGCTGGCAGTATTTTTCGTAACCGATCTCTTCAAGTTTCAATGCTTTATCAATCACTTCGTTTCTAAGTTTTTCTTTGTATTCTCTTAGCTTATCTCTCAGTTCCTTATACTTCAAAGACAGCATCTGAACGGCGAGCAAACCCGCATTCTGCGCGTTATTTATCGCGACAGTTGCAACAGGTACACCCTTTGGCATCTGTACAATCGAAAGTAAGGAATCCAAACCATCAAGTGAAGAACCTTTCACAGGAACACCTATCACCGGCAGAACGGAAATAGAAGCAACCATACCAGGTAAATGTGCAGCTCCACCAGCTCCAGCGATAATTATTTCTATTCCTCTTTGCTCTGCAGATTTTGCATATTCATACATCCTTTCTGGTGTTCTGTGCGCCGAAACGATTGTGATTTCGTAAGGCACACCAAAGTGTTCTAAAACTTCAGCCGCTTGTTTCATAACTTTTAAATCAGAATCACTTCCCATTATTATCCCAACTAAAGGTACTGATAAGTTACTCATAATTTCCCTCCATCATTTTGATATAACTCTTATCCTTGATTTTAAGTAAATGGCTTTTTGAATTGCCTTTTCAATGTCTTTATCCAAAATCGTTATGTGGCCCATCTTTCTTCTTGGTGAGGTAAAGCTTTTTCCGTAAAAGTGAAAATAAGCTCCGTCTGTGCAAAACACGTCTTCCAGATTCTCAACGACAGGTCTTCCACTGTATCCTTCTTCACCAAGCAGATTAATCATAACTGCTGGAGTGTGTTGGTATGTACTACCAAGCGGAAGATCACATATAGCCCTTATGTGTTGCTCAAATTGGCTGGTGTAGCATGCCTCTATTGTGTGATGCCCAGAATTGTGAACTCGAGGCGCAATCTCGTTGATTAATATCTCCTCATTAGATGTGACAAACATCTCCACAGCAAAAATACCCACACCATTTAAACTTCTCACAACTTCCACCGCAATTTCTTTTGCTATTTTTGCTAAATTATTACTTATCCTTGCTGGACTGATAAGCATATCTAAAATATTCCCAGATTCTGAGAATAACATCTCCACAGGTTCATAAACTTTTATGTTATCGTTCTTATCCCTTGCTAGCAATATCGAGATTTCTTTTGATATGTCAACATATTCCTCGATATAAGATTCCGAATATATGATTTTATCCAGGTCATCTTCACTTTTTAAAACAAAAACACCCCTACCATCGTACCCACCTCTTTTAGCTTTTTGAACAAATGGGAAAGTTATGTTATGTCTCTCAATAGCTTCTATTCTTTTTTGCTTGTCATTATAGTGCGTTAGATCCAATTCGTGTATTTTGGGTGTTGGAAATTTATTTGATATGAGATATTTTTTTTGACGTAGTTTATTGTTTATTATTTCAAGTACATAAGGTGAGGGTTGGATATTGTAACCTTTATCATAAAGTTCTTTCAAAAATTCAGTTTTTGTGTGCTCAATTTCGTATGTGACAACATCGGATTTTTCGACTAGTTTAATCAATGCTTGTTCATCGTATAAGCTGCCAACTATTAGTTCATCGCACAAAGTCGAAATAGGACAATCGGGGCTTGGGTCAAGTGCTATTATTCTAAAGCCCATCCGCTTAGCTTCAAGTGCCATCATTTTCCCCAATTGTCCACCACCGATAAAACCTAAGGTCTTAAACGGATACAAATACCTTGAAATGCTCATCTACAATCCCCCACGGCTTTATGCGTAAGTTTTTTCATTTGTCTCACTTTTCCAAACTCTCAGGTATAACTAAATTTGCTATAATTCCAACTATAGCAGCAAGGGCCATTCCTTTCAATTCTATACTACCTATCTTTATGCTCGCACCACCTATACCAAGTGTTAAGATAAGTGCAGCTATTATTAAGTTTCGCGATTTTGAAAAGTCAACTTTTGCTTCAACTAAAGTTCTAACACCGATTGAAGCTATCATTCCAAACAAGATCAAGCTAACTCCACCTATGACAGCTGTAGGAATTGTCTGCAATAGAGAACCAAATTTCGATAGGAAAGCAACTAATATTGCTAAAACTGCCGCTCCTCTTAGTATTGATGGATCATACACTTTAGTTATGGCAAGCACTCCTGTGTTTTCACTGTAGGTTGTGTTTGCAGGACCACCAATCATTGCGGCAACCATTGTTGCCAAACCATCACCTAACAATGTTCTATGCACACCTGGTTTTTCGAAGAAATTTCTCCCAACAACTGCACCGTTTGTTGTTATGTCACCAATATGCTCCATTACAGTTACAAAAGCAACAGGTGCAATTAAACTCACTGCAGTCCAATCGAACTTTGGTAATATAAATTTCGGAATGGAAATCCAGGGAGAATTCAAAATAGGTGAGTAGTCTACAATTCCAGAAAGCATAGAGGTTATATATCCAACAAAAACACCTGTTAAAACTGGAATTAGTGAGAAAAAGCCTCTAAAAATCGTAGCTGAAGCGATTACAGTTATTATGACAACCATTGCTATGGGCCAATTTGATGATGCCATATTTACCGCAACAGGCGACAACCCTAAACCTATTACCATTATCATTGGACCAGTAACCACAGGCGGGAAAAGCTTTTTGATAACGCTTGTCCCCACAAGTCTGACAATTAGTGCAAATAGGAGGTAAACAGTTCCGGCTACAACTATTCCACCAAGTGAATAACGGATGTCTCCGTATTTTTCCTTGACTAATATTATCGGAGCTATGAATGCAAAGCTCGAACCCAAAAAAACTGGAACAATTCCACCTGTTGTAAAATGGAAAAGTAAAGTACCAATTCCAGCGGTAAAGAGTGCTACAAGCGGATCTAAACCTGTTAGAAGGGGAACTAACACAGTTGCGCCAAACATCGCCACAAAATGCTGAAGTGATAAGATGAGCTTTTTAGAGGTGGGAAGTTCAGTTACATCACTAACACTTTTTGATGAATCCAAATGAGAAACACCAATAACTTCCGATTTTTCCATAATACTTCCTCCTTTCTCGCCTCACTGGGCGAATTTAAAGGCTTTATCCAGCTATATCGTACCACAGAGTCTGACAAAAAGTCAACCTTAAAATTGTGCAACTTATGTTACAAAATGCTGGATAACCTTAGATAATCACTACTGGATAATCATCATCTGGATGCTTTATTATCTTGACATTTATGTTGTAAATCTCTTTTATAACATTTTCCCTTATAACTTGTCTTGGTGTTCCTTTTTCTTGGATCTTTCCATCCTTCATTATAACTATATAATCGCAATATTTGGCCGCGAGGGTTATATCGTGAAAAGTACCGACAACTGTCTTCCCCATTAAGGTTAGTGATTTAAGATATTCCATCACTTTTAGCGCCTGACCAATATCAAGATGGTTTGTTAGTTCGTCTGCCACTATAACTGGTGTGTTTTGGTACACTGCTCTGGCTATCAATGTTCTTCTTTGTTGGCCACCACTAAGAGTTGAAAAAAGTCGTTTTTTGTATTCAAGTAAATCTACTATTTTTAACGCGTTATCAACCTCACTCGGATCAATGTCACTATCAAAGAAGCTCTTTGTCCTTGCAATAGCCCCCATTTCAACAATTTCCTCAACTGTAAAATCGTAGACAGGATTAAAATCTTGTGCAATGTATGCTATGTTTCTGGCAATTTTTTTATGCGACAAGTTTTGAATATTTTCACCGTTTATGAAAATAGACCCCCTATGGGGTTTTAAAAATTTTAAAATGAGTGACAAAAGTGTTGTCTTTCCCGATCCATTTGGTCCAATTATGCCAAAAAACGTGCCTTTCTCTATTGACAGAGTTACATTTTCAAGAGAAAAATTATTCCCGTAAGAAAACGACAGATCCTTTATGCTAATTATTGGAGTCAAATTTATCATCCTTTCATCGGTATCTTAAACTTTCTGTTTGTGCTGTCTAAGGTGAATTCATTGTGATGAAGTTGAGGTATCGTTTTGCAATAAACCGAAGTAACTTTGATTATTGTTCTGATTTCCAAATACCTCTTGTTTGTATCTCAATTCTTTTTCATTCAGACTTTTGTAATATTCGTATTGTTTCATCACTGTTTGTGCATAAGTTGTCCTGTTTTTGCCGTTGTTGTATAACTCAAGAGCTTTTGTTAACGAACCCGTTTTTTTATAAAGGTATGATAGATATGCTGTACCGTAAGTTATGTTAAGTTTATAATCTGTGAGTAGTAAATCCCAGTTTTCTGGCACTTTTAAATCCAAAAGTTTTGCAATATTTTTTGCAGTTGAGGGAAGGATCTGCATCATTCCGAGAACACCGCCGGGTCCTTTCACGTTTGTGAAATTGCTTTCGATTGCTATAACCGTCGTTATAAAGATCGGGTCTATTTCGTATTTATTACTTATAGAATATATAGTCTCCCAGAGTTCCTCTATGAATTCTTGAGTTGTCTTTTCTTTTGCCCCAGATCTTCTTTGTTTGACAACTGCGGAAAACCAATCTGGAACATCAGCAAACATATGTGTTATATTAGTTATCAAAAAAATGAAAATTATTAATATCAATTTGTATTTTATGTTCAAATCTTGCCCCCCCTTTCTTGTGTTTTTATCTCAACATAATCACTTAAAAATTCTTACTGTTAATACAGCAACAATCCAACCCAAAATGAATCCGTATATAACTTCCATCAG
>JBCNVJ010000215.1:0-4051 GCA_039630255.1 Fervidobacterium sp.
CTTTCACTTCAGCACCAAACTCGTGTGTGCTCGTATTTCCAGTGTTGTAAATTCCACCAACAAATGTAAATCCTGCAATTGGATATTTTACAAGAACCATGTCACTAAACCATGTAGCGTTACCTTCAGTTCCCTTATCAAGATAGTAAAGTTCAAGCCCTGCAACCGCTGGTAATGTTACTTTCAAAGAATCAGCGAAATCGGTTTTAAACCCTGCTGCCCAGTCAGCAACCGATCCGTCCGCATTGTAAACCCTACCAGTGAAATAATCACTCACAAAAGTTCTTGAAACATTGTAAAGTGCATCAAAATAAGGAGTCTTAAAAGATATAGTCCTGAGTGAGAAATTAACTGCTACAGAAGTTCCAGCTGTTGGATAGCCATAAGTTAATCCAAAAGTCACGCCTGCTGAAGTTACTGATGTTGGTGATAATGAAAGTGAAACCGATGCATCTAATGGTGCAGAACCAATGATGTCAACCCCGTTCTTGTCCACTACAAGTTGGAACGTTGCTGTTCCTGAAAACGAAATCTTTGTGCCTTGTGAAAATGTTGCTTCACCTGCAAAAACAAACAACGCCAAAACAAGTAATAAACTTACCAAAAACCTTTTCATAATCCTTCTCCCTCCTCCTGTGAGTTTGAAAAAAATTTCATTTGGAACATAACGCTTTGTTTTCAAACTTTTGTTTTTTCATCCCCCCTTATTTTTGTTGATTACCAATTAAAACCACCCAAAGACCTTACCTAAGGCAATGATACCTATTATCAACCCACTGATACCAGTAACTACACCCCAAGTTGCAATTGTTTGTGCTTGTTCTAATTCTTTCTTTGTTGCAGAAGATTTTTCAACTTCTGAAAGTTTTTTGTTAATTTCTTCCACATCAGATTTATCGGCCTTAACCTCTTCGACAACTTGCGTTAAACTTGCAACCTGATCTTCTAACAGCCCTAATCTCATGCTCAAATTTTCTAATTTTTCACTCACTTCATTTTGGAAGTTTACCACAAAATTGTCAAGTTTGTCAAGTTTTTCTCTAAGTTGGTTGATTTCTTCTTGTTGTCCCATAACAACTTCGGACAACATTGCTGTTTTTTGGTCTATAGTTTTGTAAATATCTTCAAACATTTCTTTGTTGGATTGCTCATGTTCACTTATAATTATTTTAAGTTCGGTTATAGATGCTTTACATGATTCTTCCATTTTGGACATTAGTGTCTCAAATTTTTCTGCAACAACATCTGTATAAGCTTTCATAGACTCTTCAGCATTCGCAAGTTCTTCTGAAAGTCCATAAACTAAGCTTCTTATGGCCGGTAAACCTGTGGACAATGTGCTTTCTATATTAAGTAACCTTGTTTCAACTTCATCAAGTCTTAAACTAAGTTGTGTGATTTCTTCCTGTTGCCCCATTATTGCTTCAGATAACACCGCTATTTTTTGTTCGATAGTTTTGTAAACATCTTCAAATGCTTCGCTGTTCGATATTTCATGTTCATTAATCAATACTTTAAGCTCTTCCGCAATAACATCTGTGTAGGCTTTCATTGCTTCTTCGGCATTCGCAAGTTCTTCTGAAAGTCCGTAGATTAATGTTCTTAGCGCTGGTAAGCCTGTGTTCATAGTGCTTTCTATGTTTAGTATTCTTGTTTCAAGTTCATCAATTCTTGCCGCGAGCGTTTCTTCAAGTAACGTTAAATCTTCTCGAAGTGAGAGAATTGCATCTGAAAGTGTGTTATAAATATTTGCTACAGTTTCGTTTGTGTCTTCGATCTTGGATTGTAACATTTCAAGTTGAGATTTTAGTTCATCAACTCTTGCCGAGAGTTCCAAAATGGCTTTTGATAGTTCGTCACTTTTTGCACTCGTTTTTTTATCAAGATCTGCTATCTGTTTTCTCAAAAGATAATCTACATCACCAAGTTGAGCTGCAAGACCACTTAGTATTTCGCTTAAACCTGCAATATCGTTTTTGAGTGCCGATAAGTCAATTTCAGAAGTATTACCTTCTTCGTCAGTGTAAACAAATTTATCTTGTAGTTGTGTAGTAATATCGAATAGCTTTATAATATCTTGATCGTGAAGTTCAAGCGTCAATTTTATGTTTTGAATTTCCGTTTCAATCTCATCAATTCTTTTGCTAAAGTCATTACTACTTGCCTCTAGTGTGTTCTGAAGTCTTTTTATAATCTGGAGTAATGAATCTATCTGAGCTTGTTTGTCTTTCAGTGAAAGTTCGACATAATCAAGTGTTCTTGAAATCAACAAAGCTGACTGATATCTCGTAACGGCCTCATCGCCGCGGAATGTACCATCCGGAAAACCTGTTATAATACCAATCTGCTCAAGTCTTGAAACATAACTTTCCGCCCAATGTCCTCTTGGCACATCTCTAAAAGCCGCCATTGATACAAAAGCAAAAAGTATCACACTTAGGATTACTAAAAGTTTTTTCATAGTCTTTACCCCCTTTTTAATTGGTTTTTAATGCTATTGATTGACAATATACTTACACACTGATTATAACACAAAATATTGCTAAAAACAAAACTTGATAGCTTATTTCCAAAATATTTTCCCACGCTATATGGAATCAATTTACCAAAATTTTGATAAATTGCCGCTTTCCTATTCTTAATATGTGATTTTCTTTTATTTCTACAATAACTTTAAAGTTGTCAATACGATTGTTATCCAAATAAACTCCACCTTGTGTGATTAGTCTTTTAATTTCACTTCTTGTACCAATCCCAAGTTTGTCAAGTAAATCTACTATGTTGTAACTACCCTTTTGTATTTTTACCTCCGGCATTTCATCTGGAATTTCTTTTTTTTGAAACACCGTAACAAAGTACTCTTCTGCTTCTTTGGCTCTCTCCTCTCCATGAAATTGCTTGACTAACTCTTTTGCAAGCCACATTTTGTAATCTCTTGGATTTACCAGCTTTTCGTTGATTTTTTTCTCCATCTCAGCAATTATGTGTTCGTCAACATCTATTAGCAGCTTTGCGTATTTTACAATAAGTTCATCAGGTATGGACATTACTTTGCCGTACATGTCTTTTGGCTCGTCGGTAAAACCAATGTAATTATTGTAACTTTTGCTCATTTTCAATTTTCCGTCTGTTCCCTCAATGATTGGCATTGTCAGAACTATCTGCGGTTTTAATCCATGTTCTTCTTGTATCTTTCTACCAACCATTAAGTTAAAAAGTTGATCAGTTCCTCCAAGTTCCACATCTGCTTGAATAGCAACAGAATCGTAAGCTTGGGCGAGAGGATACAAAAACTCAGCGATGCTAATTGGTGTTCCTTCTGAATATCTCTTGGCGAAATCTTCTCTTTCAAGCATCCTCGCAACTGTATATTTACCAGCAAGTTTCACCACATCGGCAAAGGTCATACTGCCAAGCCATTCATTATTGTATCTGATTTCTGTTTTGTTTTTGTCAAGAATCATAAAAGCCTGGTTGGCATAACTTTTTGCATTTTCAATTACTTCTTCCCTTGAAAGCATTGGTCTTGTAGCACTTCTTCCAGAAGGATCACCAATCATTGCCGTGAAATCACCTATAATCAATATAACATGGTGCCCCAAATCTTGAAACTGCTTGAGTTTTCTTAACACTACTGCATGCCCAAGATGTAAATCCGGTCTTGAAGGATCAACTCCGAGTTTAACTCTTAAAGGCCTGCCTTCTTTTAACCGTTCAAGTAATTCTTCTTCGGAAATCAGATCAACGCAGTTTTTCTTTAAGATCTCAACTTGCTTTTCTGGACTGAGTTCCATTTGCTATTCCTCCGTAAAAAGCTACGAGATTCAGAATTTGAGAACTCCCGGTTTTTCAATTATCTTGAAAGAATCCAAGATGTCAAAAAACACATAGCAAAGAAAGCAACAGCAAGCGCTACTGTAATTTTCCCAGATGTATCAAGTCCTTTTTTCCTCCCAAACATTGTGTAAGCCGCACCACTTCCAAAAGCACCGCCGAGCTCCGCAAATTTGCTCATTTCCAAGAGCACCATCCATATAAGTCCGGCTGCAAT
>JBCNVJ010000216.1:0-8553 GCA_039630255.1 Fervidobacterium sp.
TCCCAAAAGCGTGATTGACTCTCATCAAATCCATAGGATGCACTCGAGCCAATTGGTAACCCGTGAAATTCTTCTGGAATTGAAAGTGCATATAATGCGTGTCCGAATTCGTGCAAAGTGGAAAATATAGAATCTTTTACATTTTCTTCGATGTATCTTGTTGTTATTCTTACATCGTTGATCCCTATGGGATTTGTAAACGGGTGGGCTGATATATCAAGACGTCCTTTGGATCTATCATATTTTAGATAATCTATTAGCCACTCATTAAATTCTTTTTGCCTTTTTATGTCGACTTTAGCGTTAAGATCGTATTTTTTGTTATCTGAATTTTCTATTTTTTCTAGGACCTCGAATGTGAATTTTTTAAGTGGTTCGAAAATTTTTTCAAGTTCTTTTGCAGTCATTCCTGGTTCGAATAGATCTAAAAAAGCGTTGTATGGTTCATCTTTGTATCCTATGAGTTCTGCTATTTGTTTGTTTAGTTCCACTATTTTTTCAAGATAAGATTCGACTTTTGAAAAATCTCCATTAGATTTTGCTTTTTGCCATTCTTGTTCTGATATTGCAGTAAGCTTCGATAATTCTTCGTACAATTCAGGTGGAATTTTTTTGTTTGTATCATAATCCTTTCTGCCCACTCTTATAATCGCTTCTTCAATTTCGTTAGTTGGTTGTGCTTCTTCTAACATTTTTCCAAGAGTGTCATCAGTCGCCAATTTAAAGGCATGAGTGCTTATTTCGGAAATAACCTCTGCGCGATACAAACCTGCATCTTCGGGCATGTATGTCTGCATGTCCCAATAAAGTAAAGATAAAGCACTTGAAAATCTTGCTGTCTTCTTATAATAGTTTATAAGTTCTTGCACTAATAGCCCCCCTTTAGTGTAGTTTGAAAAGCTTTTCCAAAAATCTTAGAAGTTTGGTTAAAACAAATTCTTTGCCTGTGTCAATAGGTTTGACTTTTATTGTGTAAGCACCTATTAGTTTTCCAAATAAAACATCGGTAAAGATTTGGTCACCAATTACAACGACATTCCCTCTTGATTTTATTACTTTGGACAATTTTTTTAGGACTTTGAACGGAAATGGTTTCATCGCACGCCAAATTACAAATACATCTTCATTTATAATCCTACGCTTACCGTTTGATACGATCACGACAATCGCACCTTTACTCTTTAAATATCTAAAAATTTCTTTAACGTGCTCAGGTATCGTTTCAGATCTCCAAGTGTTAATCGTGTTGTCAAAGTCAAATAAAAAGACGTCTTTTCCAAGATCTATAAGTTTATCAAAATCTATGTCTTTTAAGCTATCGACTTTTTGGTCTGAATTCAATTTAATCCCTCCGAAACCTCAACCTTCTAAGAACGGCATTATTGAAACGCTCAATTTACTTCGTACTAATTTTTTCACTTTCTGTACTGTGTTATCAACTTTTTTAAAGTTCACACCAACACGTTCTTCGATATCTTTGTAAGTGTATCCATCGAGCCACAATTCAAAAATTTGTGTTTCTTCTTCGTTTAACATTGAAAGGATTTCTTCGTGTATCATACTTAGTATAGTTTGTCTCACGACGTTGGTATTAGTGGCGGTATCTTCTACAAAATAGTCTATTTGCTCGTCTTCAATATCATCAAATACTGAATCCATGCTTGTTGATTCAGAAAGCATTTTGTTTTTCTTTCTGTTTTGGTACGTAATGAAAGTCTTTATTTCAGATTCTATACTTCTCCAAGCAAATGTAGTAAATGAACTTTTACCTTCTTCATAATAGAATATGGCTTTTATCAACCCTATTAAACCATTTTGTACAATGTCATCAAATTCTGCCCAAGGTGCATAAAATTGTGAGGCTATTCTCACAACCATAGGATAGTATTTTTCAATTATTAGATCAACGGCTTCACTTAAACCACTTTGCGCAAGCTCAACTAATTTTTCGACAGGTTTACTCCTCAAAGCATACTTTATCATTTATATACCTCAACTTGTTATAATATCAGCTATAAAACCTATGTCTGGTACTATTAAATGTGGTTTGATTGGACTTTTTTCCGCCTGTTCTTTTGTAGCTTCACCAGTCAAGACAAGTATGGTCCAAGTACCTGCTTGTATGCCAGCTAATATATCCGTATAAAGCCGGTCACCCACCATGCAAGTTTCATTTGGTGTTATGTTGTAATGTCTCATTATCATTTCTAACAACTTTGGTTCAGGTTTGCCAAATGTTATGTTTGGATAAACTCCAGAAGCTTTTCTAATTACAGATGCTATTGCTCCAGCATCAGGAAGGGGACCTTCATCGGATGGACAGTTCAGATCTGGGTTTGTTACAACAAAAAGTGCACCTTCTGAAACGAACTTTGTGGCCTTCTTTATCTTTTCGTACGTCAAAGTTTTGTCAAATGTTACTACTACTATTGAAGGATCAGTTTCAACAACACTATGTCCAACGCGTTCAAATTCTTTCTTCATATCATCCGTGCCTACGAGGTAAACTTTACTTGGTCCAAATTCTTCAAGTAAGTACTCAGCGGTCGCTACACCTGCTGTGATAAATTGCTCTTTTTTTAGGTCAAAACCAATATTCCTAAATTCTTCAACGTAACTATCAATCGTCCTATTTGAATTGTTTGTCAGAAAGATAAATTTTCTGCCAAGCTGATTCATAGTATCAACAAACTTTTTTGAACCTTCAAATGGCTTTCCACTCAAATAAAACGTACCGTCAATATCAAGTATAAAAAGTGAGCATCTCTTTATTCTTTCAATTGTACCTTGTTTCAGTTCTAAGACATCTTTATACAGCTTTTCCAATGCTCACACCACCTTTTGAACAATGTTATCGTCTTATAGTCTAATTATATATACATAATTTGTGCAACTGAATTAAAACTATAATTATTATACCATAACAAAATTTGTATAAAATCGATAGTGTTCAACTTACTCAAAAGGAGGAGAAAAGATGGTAAAAGCTTTTGTGGTTATGACACTTGCTTTAGTATTATTCGCAGTTGTTTTATTTTCTGCAGATCCGCAAGCTGTACTTAGTATCGTCCCGCAACACAAAGAAGGGTTATTTGTCGAATTTACAGCTATTGGTTTTTCTTTTGGAAATACGGAGGTATCTACACAACCGTTATTTGATTTGCTTGGGTTGTTCAACGTAAGGTTTAGGAATTACTTATCACCAACATTCGTATTAAACTCAGAAACATACTTATTTGATCCATTTTTTATCTCAAAAGCATATGCCGGCGAGCCTTATAATGAATCTGCTCAGGTTTATGTTCTTTTCAATAGGAGTTATCTGCATAATAATCTTGTTTTTGGTTCGACTCTCATTAAACCTTATGGAGAGCTATTAAGCATTTTAGTTGGTAACTACAATTTTTCAGAATACGCTGGATCTACCATAGCGCGTGGATTCTTGAGTATTGGAATTCTCCTTGGAAAAAACGTTGAGATATTTGGAACGGTTGAATCAGGCTTAGCGTTGAATGTTTGGACGAGTCAAAATATCAGTCAAGAAGAATGGGAAACATTTATAAGAAAGTTGAGAGAAAAAACACTTTACACATCTGTCAGAGCCGGACTTACTTGGTATTACGATAACTACTCTGGTTTGGAGGTTGGTTACAGAACCCTCATCTACGGTAAAGATAGTCCATTAAGACTAATTCAAGGTTTCACTTTCACAGATTACATTTACAATGTCTACGCTGCTATGCAGTATTCTGAAGAAAACGGACAAGTTATAAACATACCGTTCATAACCACTGATTATTACCTGAGTTTTTCCACAAAATTCTGAGTTTGTCCTTTTTAGCACAAATACAGGATAATGAATTGACTTTACGGTTTTTTGAGAAAAGCTTAAAGAAGGAACAAATTCGTTGAATATTTTCAAAAATCGAGCACTTTTGTGCTTGTGAAATTTTTACTTTTATGGTAGAATTTTACTGGACGCACTTTGTGGATTACAATATGGAGGTGGGTGGCCGATGGTAACTGTGTACATCAACGACAAGCCTTACGAAGTCCAGGAAAACAAAACAGTTCTCGAAGTAGCTTGGGAGCTTGGTTACAAAATTCCAACACTTTGTCATCATCCAGAGCTTGAACCAATTGGTGCTTGTAGAATATGTGTCGTTGAAATCGAAGGAGCAAGAACACTTCAACCAGCTTGTACAACAAAGGTTTCGGATGGTATGAAAATCAAAACGAATACAGAAAGAGTCGAAAAGGCTGTGAAGTTCAATCTTTCTTTGATTATGGCAAACCATCCACATGAATGTATGTATTGCGAAGCAGATGGCAGATGCGAACTCCAAAAGTTAGTGCATACATACGATATTGAGCCCATTTTTGGTGTGAATGTTGCACTTGAAAAAGAAATTGATGTTAGTAGTCCATCGATAAATAGGGATCTTTCAAAATGTATAAAGTGTCAAAGATGTGTGAGGGTATGTAGTGAGATACAGGGAATGAATATATATTCAATGGTGGATAGAGGTTACGAGTCTTTACCAGAAACTGAATTTGGCATTCCGGTTTATGAGACAAATTGTATCAGTTGTGGTCAATGTGCTTACTTATGTCCTGTTGGTGCAATATATGAAACACCTGATTGGAAAAAAGTACTCAAGATGCTTAACAACAAACAACCTGGAAAAGTTTATGTGGCACAAACTACACCGTCTGTACGTGTAGCAATAGGCGAAGAATTGGGTATGGAACCAGGAACGATTAGTACCGGAAAAATGGTTGCTGCTTTGAGAAGATTAGGCTTTGATTATGTATTTGACACAAACTTCGCGGCTGATCTTACTATTATGGAAGAAGGTTACGAACTTATCCATAGATTGCAAAATGGTGGGAAGTTTCCAATGTTTACGTCTTGCTGCCCTGGCTGGGTAAATGAGATGGAAAAAGAATGGCCTGAATTGAGAGAGCACCTTTCTACAGCAAAGTCACCTCAACAGATGATGAGCAGTGTTGTAAAGACTTATTTTGCCCAAAAGATTGGAGTGAAACCAGAGGATATAATAATGGTTTCAGTAATGCCATGTACAGCTAAGAAAGATGAAATTACAAGACCTCAACAGCTTGTTGACGGTATTAAAGTAACCGATTATGTAATTACAACGAGAGAACTTGGAAAATTAATAAAACTTAAGGGTATTCCATTTGTGAATTTGCCAGAAGAACAATATGATAATCCACTTGGAACCTCAACTGGTGCAGCAGCACTTTTTGGAGTCACTGGTGGTGTTATGGAAGCAGCACTTAGAACGGCATACGAAGTAGTCACCGGTGAAAGATTGCCAAAACTTGTTTTTGATTCTGTTAGGGGACTTGACGGGGTTAGAGAAGCTGAAATTGATTTAAGAGGTAAGAAGATAAAAGTAGCAATAGCACACGGTATGGCAAATGTTAAGAAATTACTTGCTGAGATGAAGGAAGGGAAAAGATATTACGATTTTGTCGAGATAATGGCATGTTACGGTGGTTGTATAGGTGGTGGAGGACAACCCAAGAACCTCGATGCTGACATTCTGAAAAAACGCGCTTCGGCTATTTATAGTATAGATGAAATGAGTGTTTTGAGAAGATCGCATGAAAATCCAGATATAATAAAACTTTACGAAGAATTCTTGGAAAAACCAAACAGTCATAAAGCTCACCATCTGCTCCATACACACTATACCGATAGATCAAAATCTGTGAGAAGAGCAAAAAAACAAGAACAAAAAGTAAATTAGCGAGAATAAAATAAAACGGTGGGATACCCCACCGTTTTTTATCTGAAAAGCTATTCAGCATTATTCTTCATGTTAATTTTTGCAAGTCTTAAATTTATTACATTAAGATAATTGTTCACGTTAGTTAATCTTCCAAAATGTAAGTTAACTTGCTATTATTCGATTAAACCATCTATCAAACGAAAACTTTCAATATTCGAATCAAAACCAAAAAAATATTATACTAAGTTTGATTATCTATCCTTTAACACTTCCCATAGTTAATCCTTGTATGAAGTATCTTTGGAATATTACAAATACAATTATTGGTACTATCGCTGCTATTATAGAACCTGCAGCTATGATATTCCAGCTGCTAATCCACTGACCTTGCAAAGATGTCAAACCTATGGTAACTGTTTTTTTAACGTCGTTTTGTAGCAGAATCAAAGACCAAAGGTAATCGTTCCAAATCCAAGTAAATTCAAGTATTCCAAGTGCAGCAACAGCGGGTTTGAGCAAAGGGAGTATTATCTTCCAATAAATAGTAAAATCGTTTGCTCCGTCTATTTTTGCTGCTTCAAAAAGACTTACGGGAATAGTTATCATAAAATTTCTCAAAAAGAATGTGCAAAATCCAATTTGGAAAGCTATATGAAAAAGTATTACACCAATAAGTTTATCGTACAATCCCACCTTAATTGAAAAACTGTACACTGGAATAAGTAACATTTGGAATGGTATAAGCATTCCTGTTACAAAGAGTATTATCAAAAATTTTTTTAATTTGAACTCATACCATGAGAGAGCAAATGCACTTAAACTCGACAAAAACAAAGCGCCAGCTGTTGACGTTCCAGCAACAATAAGTGTATTTACAAAGTATCGTGACATTCTACTTTCAGACCATGCTACTTTGAAATTTTCAAAATTCCATTTCGAAGGTGGAGTCCATACGTTTGGGTTCATGAATATCTCATCCATACTTTTAAATGCTGTGAAAAGAGTAATTAAAAAAGGTGTCATCCATAATATAACGATTATTGTTGAAAGAGTGTAAAAGTTCGTCATTTTTAAGATTTTAATTTGGTACTTACTCATTCTCTTTCCTCCCTCTTAAGTACATTTATAAGGTAAGTTATTATGAAGACAAGTGTTATAAGAAATTGTATGACCGCTATAGCTGAACCATAGCCCATTTTGTAATTATGAAACGCCTGAACGTACATATAGTTTGCCATGACACTTGATGAATAAAACGGTCCGCCACGTGTCATGACAAACACTATATCGAAAGCCCTCAGTGAGTCTATTATATTCACGGTTATGGCTATCACGGTTGCTGGTCTAAGCTCTGGCAAGATGACGTGCCAAAACCTTTGAAAAGCATTAGCGCCATCTACATAAGCAGCTTCAACGTGCTCTTTTGATACTCCTTGTAGACCAGCTAAAAATAGTATCATTGCATAAGCAACTTGTCGCCACAAAGCGGCAGCTATTAAAGAAAATGTTACTATGTTTGGATCACTTAACCAGGGTTTAGTCAACTCTTCAAGTCCAATGAACCTTAAAAATGTATTAAGCGCACCATTTCTTGGTTCAAAAATCCAAGACCATATTTGACCAATAACAACAAATGACAATGTCATCGGTAAATAGACAAGTGATTTATATAATTTGTGACCAGGATATTTTTGATCCATTAACATTGCAAAGCCCAAACCAAGTGGGATGGAAACCAAAACAAATCCTATCATCCAGTAGAAGTTGTTCTTCAAAGAGAGCATAAAATAATAATCTTTGAAAAGTTCTATATAATTTTGAAAGCCAACAAAACTGTAAGTTGGGGAAATACTATCCCAATCTGTAAAACTATACAAAAATGTTCTAAAAATTGGTATTATAACCCATATCAAATAAAAAGTGAGAGGTATGAATAAAAAAGCATAAGGAATCCACCACTTTCTTCTCATGAAAAAACCTCCTATGAATACAAGCATTAAGAGGTTGTCATAATATTACATTAAACTTGCAAATATATTTGTGCTTGACAAACTTTTATCTGTAAACAATAAACCCAGGGATGATCCCTGGGCATGACAGGTAAGAATTATTTGACGCCGTAAATCTTCTTTCTTGAGGCTTCGAGATTACTGAGTATCTGATTGATATCAGCTGGTCTTGTAAGGAACTGGATCATACCATTCATACCAACTTCAGCCATTTCTGGATTTGTATCTCTATCATAGAATTGAGATACTCCTGCTGTTTGTAGTATCATGTTAAAACCTTTCTTTGCATGTTCATCTGGTGGTGTGACCTTCACGTGTGCAGCAAGTCTACCAAGATCAGTAGCAAATTTCCTTTGTGCTTCTTCAGAAGCAATAAATTTAAGAAACTCTATAGCACCCTTCTTATTTTTTGCATTTGCAGGCATCATGAATCCATCAATTGGGGTTTCCTCATACAATGGTACCTTAGAATCGATAATTGGGAATCTGAAGAAGTCAAGATCATTTTTGACATTTTCAGGAGCAACGTCTTTGATAAATTGTCCCATGTAGTACATTCCGGCCTCTCCTCTGAAGAGGAATTGAGCAGCCTCTTGCCATTCGTAAGAAGTGTGATTGGGCAATAAATAACCTCTATCAATCAGCTGTTTCCAATAATTAAATACTTTCAATACTCTTGCATCATTGTAAGGAATTTCACCGGCTGTCAGCTTAATATGGAAATCTAGACCGTTGATTCGTAAGTTCAAAATATCAAACCACCCTGCTGCTGTCCACGGGAATTT
>JBCNVJ010000217.1:0-2037 GCA_039630255.1 Fervidobacterium sp.
ATTGAAAAGATACGAAAGTATTCATCTCGAGTATTGGCCTGAAGTGAAAAATGAGTTTATTGATGAGAAATTACTTGAAGAATTCCAGCACTTGTTATTAGTCAGAGATGACGTATTAAAAGCTCTTGAAAATGCAAGAGCGTCAGATATAATTGGACATTCTCTTGATGCACATGTTTTGATAGAAGCAAAGAACCCTGAGATACTGGAACTGATGGTGAAATACCGCACGATTTTAGATGAGTTCTTCATAGTCTCTAAGGTATCTTTTGTAGATAGGCTTCCTGAGAGTAGTTTAAATGGGCAGTTTGTAAATGTTTACGTTGAACATGCTGATGGTAAGAAATGCCAGCGATGTTGGAAATACAGTCCTGAAACTGGTAGCAATGAGTCATACCCCGAAACTTGTCCAAGGTGTAGTGCTGTTTTGAAAGGAGAAAGAAAGTAAAAAATGACGTTTGAAAAAAATTCCGAAATTTCTTTCAGAAAATTCATAAAACTTGGAATAGTACTACTAATTTTGTCCTCGGTGGGCCTTTCCACCGGGGAATCTCTTAGATTACCTCCGAAAATAGGCGTAGAAAAAATTGAGATAGATAAACCATTCAACCTTGATGGTAAAAAATACTATTTCTCGTTTTTGGATGGTATGTTAATTGACGATGGAGTAAGGAGAGTTACCATCGATGGTAAGGATTATTTAGTTGAAGTTAGAACTTCTCCACAGAAAGATACTATTGAAATATCAACCTCACCATATGCATATATGTTTAACAAAGAGGTAAAAGTATTTAATCCGGAAAATCGGTCTTTAAAACCTACTTTAGTTGGGAAAGATGTAAAGTTGGCCGATTACCCACAGATAGCACTTTTCCAAGATGATTTTAACAATATTGTTGATGCTACATTCATATTTCCACTTTTGGAAAAACTCGATATACTTGATTCTCAGTTGCCTATAACAAATATTACAGGACGAAAGTTTTTACTATCTTCAAGATCCCCGTACAGAATACTAAGCAAAGTACTAATAACAGAGAAAAATGGACTAATTCTTGAAGAAGGAGTGACTTTAATAAATACACTAAACTCTGAACTAACCATAAAAGGAACGTTCATAACAACAGGACCTATAAGTATCATTGGAAGTGGGACGTTGAATATTTCAGACAAAGGTATTCTTTACCTGAAAGGAAGTGCATACAATACAGACATTGGTTCTGACAGAGGTGCGTTGGTTTTTTTAGATGGAGCAACCACAAATAACGCAAATTTGTCTATGACTAACTTTGTAATAATAAGAAAATCTCAGTTGAAGAAGGTCTCAATAAATGGTGCTTACGCCTTGTACATAATAGATTCTAACATTCAAAATTTGAGCATACAAAATTGTGGAACTGTGTTCATTGTACGCTCAAACATACAATCTTCATCAATTGCTACATTATCAAGAGCAATAATCAATGACTCGTATTTTGGCAATTTGCAAATTTCGGATTTCTCAGAGACAAATGTTATTAACACAACTTTGGAATCAGCAAGTATTTTCAGAGGGGCTGTATTAAAAACCAAAAACTGCCAGATAAATTTACTTCATTTGGAAGATTATTCAGTAGTTTACACGTTTAAAACAAAGATAAGTCAATTAAAACATCACAATGCTAAGTACTATCTTTTGGAGAGTAAAGTTGAAAAAGTTTTTTCCCAGTAGCTTAGCTAATCTTTTTATAAATAGTTCGAAACCGAGTTATTTTTGCTTAAATTTAAATTTCCATGGATTAGTATTAAAATATTAACTTTTAATCAAAAAAGGTAGGCGGATGCCTACCTTTTTTGAATCATAATTCAAACTTATTTTCACCTTTGGAAAGGTTTCTCATTTCATCTTTTATTTTAACTGTTAGTTCTCTGTCTGTAATGATTTCCAAAGTTGTTTTCTGTTCTTTTACTATCTTTACGTTAATATGCGCATCTTTATAATTGATCTTGAACTCGAGTTTTTTCCATTTTTCTGGTAACCAAGGATTGAATTATAGT
>JBCNVJ010000218.1:0-2991 GCA_039630255.1 Fervidobacterium sp.
GTTTTTCTATAGTAGTTGTCGAAGATGGTGTGCAATTACCGGAAGAGATTTTGGAAGAGTGTAAATGTTCTTACGAGACAGATCCAGCTGAAGTAATAGGTCTGTACATAGGTAAAAAACTTGAGCTTGAGTGGAGGTACACAAATCTTGGATACATTCAAAGAGGAGGTACTCCTGCGGCAATAGACAGAATAATAGCAACTCAAATGAGTTCGAGGGCTGTTGAGCTTGTAAAAATGGGTAAGTTTTACCATGCAGTTGGTATAAAAGGTTTCATAGTAACTGAAGTACCATACAGTGAAACATTGCTGAATATTAGACCTGTAGATTATTATATAAAACAGCTTGCAAAGCGATTCTATTAATTTACATTTCAGTGAGTATAACAAAAATAAGATCTATAGAGAAAATGTCATTTTGTTGGCTAAAAAAGTGGCTATAATGTAGCTGAAGGTTTTATCTATGAGAAAACTTCTTCGCGATAAAACGATTAAACAAAACAAAGCGGCTTGTACTAAAGCCGCTTTCTCTTTTAAAAATGTTTTACCAAACGCTTAACAACAATTAGTTTTTTAACAATTTTGTATTCTCAAGAATCTTTTTCAGAGTTTCTAAGTCAGTTTTAGTTATAAATTTATCAGGCTTTTTAACAAAATCTAAAACTGGTATTATTCGCAAAGAATTTTTCCCATTCTTAGAAAAACGATGCCTCCAGGTTATTATTGGATTGACCACAATGGCCCCTTGCTCTGTGTCGTAAGAAACATTTAGAATAACTCCTACATCCGTATATGGTTCTAACATATTTGAGACAAAGTTTCCAAGAGAATATGCTATAACTTTTTTCTTGCCATTGTAGTTAACCACATCTACTCTTTGTAAGACATGTGGGTGTGAACCTACAACAATATCGGCGCCATTTTCTATGCACAGTTTAGCTATTCGTTCTTGCTCTTTTGTTGGACTTCTCATGAATTCAACACCAAAGTGGAAATGTACGACAACTATATCTGAATTTTGACGCATCTGCTTGACAGTTGAAAGTACAACATGGTCATTTATATAATCAAACATGTAATCATATTCACGTTCAATAGGTATGCCATTAGTAGAAAAAGTAAAACCTGCGAAGGAAATCTTTACACCGTTTAATTCAACAATAGAATACCTTGGTTCGTTGGGTGACAATCGCCCACCAACCGCTGTGAAACCATAGTTTCTAACTTGCTGAATCGTCCTTCTCAAACCATTTACACCTGTATCGAGCATATGGTTGTTTGACACATTTACAACATCAAAACCTGCCCACTGTAGTGCCTCTAACACTTCATCAGGAGAGGAAAATTTCGGCACACCTGTGTATGGAGGTCCTCCGAGTGTTGTTTCAAGATTACAAAATGCAATATCAGACAAGGAGATTATATCTTTCACTTCGGAAAATATAGGCTTAAAATCATATCCAGAAGGTGTTTTAAACATCTCAAGAATAGATTTTGGAAACATTACATCTCCAACAAAAGAAAAATTCACAACTGCAGAAAATGAAATTGAGTAAAAAATGATCAATGACAAGAGGAAAAAATTTCTTCTCACACAAGCACCTCCGATGCATTTAATCTTATTAATAGAGCTCGGAATTTTTCATAGTTATTATAACATTGGACCATTTACTATTCAACAAAAAAACTACCACATTTAAAAAAGTGGTGATCTTTTATGTTTTACATTTAGAACACGCTTTAAAAAGGTTTATTTTACTCAGGCAATTTCTTGTACTTTCTTATCCAATGATTGCAAGAAAAAGATGCCTGGGTAGATGTGTTATTGTGCCAAAGACAAACACCTTGTGTTCCTTCAGAAAGTGTGGACATGAAATTGTTTTCCTTTTTTCTGTATCCAGTCCAAAATAAACACGTCAAACAAACGCTTTCATCTGTGTCTTTTGAGTATTTATTCGTATTAATTTTAAATTTTGGTATTTCAGCGTTTGTCATGTTTGCTGATCCCCCTTGGCAAACTTTCGCTACTCACGCAGAAAAGTGACTTGCATTATCTAGAAAAAATTATACATTTGATTAGTTGCACAAATTTATCCAAAAAATATACTTTATTTTTCTAGTAGGTTAAAATTCTGTAGGCACCAAGAATCCGACAAAATGCACCAAATTTACCATCTTGACTTAAAATTTTTAGAATAAAAGAAAAATATTGCAAACGATAGAAAAAATGAGAATGAACAAGATAATTCAAAGAAATTAGTTATAGAAAACTAATCAAAGTTATTAACATTACAAAATAGACATAAGAACAGAGTGAATTGAATGATAAAATATAACCGATTTTATCGGTAACGTTACCAATCGTTCAATGAACAACTAGCTGTGCTGATTATTTTACAACAAAATCCTAATTACAATCTGTTTTAATATTTTCAAATCTCTGTTCGAATCTCTGGAGGTGTTGTGCAATGGAGAGGTTGCCCATGTGGAAGAAATGGATGTACGCGCTTGGACAATTAGGGTGGTCACTTACGAGTTTTTCAATAGGAAATACGTTGGTGTATTTCTACATGCCACCAGAAGGTATCAGCTTCCCTCAGTTTATACAGAAAGGCATAGTATTTGCAGGCTTGACAATTGTGGGGCTGGTATTAGGAGTATCGAGGTTTTTTGATGCTATTACTGATCCTTTAGTAGCAACTTTGTCTGATCGAAGCAAAATGAAACTTGGAAGGAGAAGGGGATTTTTGGCAATTAGTGCCTTGCCGTTTGCTGTACTTTCCTTTTTGCCATTTTTGCCACCGTCAACAAGTTACAATTTAAACACTGTTTGGTTGTTTGCAACGGTTATAGCATTTTACTGGTTTATGACTATGTACGTTACGCCTTTTTTTGCTTGGATGAGCGAGCTTGGAAAAGATCCAAATGAAAGACTTCAATTAAGTACAATGATTTCAATTACCTGGGCAATAGGGTATGTAATCGGTACTCA
>JBCNVJ010000219.1:0-2102 GCA_039630255.1 Fervidobacterium sp.
CTGTAAGAGCTGTAACCATCGAAACAAGACTCGATAAAGGTTATGGTCCAGTTGCAAACGCCGCTGTCAAAGACGGAGTTCTAAAAGTTGGAGACTACGTTGTAGCAGGTAAAGTATACGGAAAAGTTAAAGCGTTGATAGATGACAAAGGTAGGCGAATCAAAGAAGCTGAACCATCAACACCGGTTATGATAGTTGGCTTTGAAGAATTACCAGATCCACACAGTATCATTTACGTTGTTGATTCAAAAGAAGAAGCGATAGAAATCGTCGAAAAGATAAAAGAGATAGAAGCAAGAGAATTGAGAAAGAAACGCCAGATAAAACTTGAAGAGATACTCAAGAAGATGCAAGAAACCGAAAAGAAAGAAGTTAAACTTATTCTGAAAGCCGACACCGTTGGTTCATTGCAAGCACTTCAGAACGCTATAGCAAAACTTAGAACAAACGAAGTTGATATCGATGTTGTCCACGCAGCTGTTGGAGCTATCAATTCAAGTGACGTCATGTTGGCAAGTGCTTCTGAAGCAGTTATACTTGGCTTCAGAGTGAAAGCAGATAACCAAGCTTCAAAACTTGCAGAAACGGAGGGTGTACAGATAAAAACATATACAATCATATACAAATTACTCGAAGAACTCAAAGCCGCTCTCGAAGGAATGCTCGAACCTGAAGAAGTTGAAGAAAAGACCGGAACTGGAGAGATAAAGAAGGTATTCAAAATACACAAAGTTGGAAACATCGCTGGTGTACAGATGTACGATGGATACGTGGAAAAGAATGGTTTTGTAAGGATATACAGAAATGGCGCACTTGTATTCGAAGGTAAATTAGAATCGCTCAAGCACTATCAACAAGATGTGAACAAAGTCAGTGCACCTCAAGAATGCGGAATTAAGTTCTTGAATTTTGACGATATAAAAGAAGGAGATGAATTGGAATTTTACATAATCAAGAAAGTACCAAGAAAGCTAACAACTGTCACTGAACAAAAGCCTGAAGAAGAATTGGAAGCTGAATGAAGTGTAAAAATCCCCCAGATCGTATCCTGGGGGATTTTTTATCTGGTATTTTTGAGCATTTCTTCCATAAGCCTTAATTCGTATTCTCCATCTTTATCAAGCCAAACATTTTCAAAATCCCAGTTCTTCGACGAATCAGAGATATTTGCTTTTCTTTCAAAATTCACACCATCGTCTGAAAAAACGGATATACAATTTCCAAAGAGTGCTTTATCGGAAATATAATTCACAAAATAATTGAATCGTTCTTTTTGGTTCTTAAAAATCACCTTTGAAAAAACGTTATTTACCTCTCCGCCATCACCTAACTTGTATCCTATGTTATTTATATTTTTTGTATACACGTTAGCGTGAAAATAAACATCCTCTATCTTTCCAAAATTCTCGTAAAACACCCCATTCACGTTGTTATAACTTCTTATTTCCCCGTTGAAGAAACTTTCAAAAATCCTTCCTAAGTTTGATTCTACAATACCGCAAACTGAATTAAAAGCAGTTAAAGAACCAATCATCCCTGTCTTATCGACAAAACCTGTCTTCGAATTCACATAAACAATCCCAGCAACACTATTTCCTTCCATTTGTCCATTAAAAATGCTCCTTGAAATAGTTCCATCATTTCTAAAAACCAAACCAGCGGCATTTGCAAAATTTCCATCGGTTTTGATTTTAAAGGAAGAAGAACTATTTTTAATCATACCACCAGATTTATTCCATGTGCATATCCCAGCGATATCAACGGAATAAAATCTTTCAAATGTAATTTCACCGTAGGTTTTGCAATTATCTATCGTTCCATCTTTTTCATTTTCCACACAAATTCCACTTATCAGATATAGTCTCTCATCCTCAAAAATTTCCGATGCAATCTTTCCTGAAAAAGTACAATTTTCTATCTTACCTTGATTTACAGTCGCGATTCCACCAACTTTAATTGCCAAAATTGTTACTGTATTCGGATAATAATATCTAACCTCCGAACTTGCCTTTGGAGGTTCTTTAAAAAACAACTCAGCTGAAACTTTACAATCTTTGATTTCTCCTTGATTAAAAATAGAGATACTTGAAGATTTTGCTCCA
>JBCNVJ010000022.1:0-3515 GCA_039630255.1 Fervidobacterium sp.
GTTGGATTTACATCTGAGAATATCCACGGATTACCTATGCTGCCACGTGCTACTATGACCCCGTGCGCTTTACTTTCTAACAAGGCTTTCTCAACATCGGTTTTAGTGTAAATGTCTCCACTAATGTACAGCGGCACATAACCAGGGTTGTAAATATTCCATTTAGCTTTTCCGGAGTACATTTGTTTTGCTGTTCTACCATGAACAAATATTGCATCAACACCTTCTTCTACTAAGATATTGTATATCTTTTCAAATTCATCTTTCTCCCAACCTAAGCGTGTTTTAACTGTGAAACGCTTCAGCACCTTTCTCATATTTCTTACAACCTGCCTAAGTCTTGTTAAATCTTTTAACAACGCACTTCCACTGCCTCTTCTAACCACTTTGTTTACAGGGCAGCCAGCATTTAGGTCCACCCACAATCCCATGTTCTGAACTATACTTGCAGCCTCAGATAGCTCCATCGGATCAGAACCGAAAAGTTGTATACCAACACGTGTATTTTCTTGTTCCTTGGGAAGATAACATTCATTTATCTTTATATTCATCAACACACTTTTTGCACTTATCATCTCCGTAAAAGCAAACTCTGCGCCGTGCTCAAAACAAATCTTTCGAAATGCAAAGTCGGTTATTCCAGCCATTGGTGCAAGTCCTATTTTTCCAGGAAAAAACTCAAACATCCTATCTTCCTCCACTTAAATTTTCTGAGAACGTTTTAACAACATCATCAATAATATTTTCGTTTACCATACCATGTATACTCTTTCCTTGAATTATTCTTTTTCGAATATCAGACGAGGATATTTCTAAGAGTGGAAAGTTTTTCAGCTCTATTACTTTTGAATAATAATCACCGAGTATCCTTTTACCTCTTTCGTAAAGTTCGCCGTTACGTGTACGAGGATATACTGCAAAGAATGCCATATCGAAAATTCTTTTATATTCATACCAATTTTCTATATTTCCAAGAGCATCTTCCCCGACAAGTAGCACAATATTTTTGTAATATTTCGAAAATTCCTCAACGTTTCTGATTGCGTAATTAACACCTTCTATGTATTTTTCAAGATCCCAAATGAAAACATTATCGATCTTTTCAAAGCAACTAAATGATTTCTCAGTCCACTCAAAACGTTTGCTAAAAGGTATATTCACGTCTTTATGAGGTGGAGTTTTTGTGGGTAGCACATAAAAATCAGCATTAAACACATCAATTGCATAAGATAATACAATAGTATGTGCAACGTGGGGTGGATTAAAAGATCCACCAAATATAACACAGGTATCACTCTTTGAAAATGAATTCAACACCTTCAATCCAGACAATATCACCATCTTGCGCACCAGCCTCTTTCAGCTTCTGCTCTAGTCCATTTTTTTGTAGTAGTTCAAGTATATCATCAAGCAGATATTTATCATCTTTTTTGTATTTTTCTATGTACTTTCTGACATAATTGCTCTCAATTACAAACCCATTTGCTTCCTTTTTAATAATTATATCAACAACTTCAGGCAAAGTTAACCTAACAGGTGTTGGTTTTATAAAATTTATATTGCTAATGTCCAAAACGCCTTGCTGTAGTTTTTTGCTCTCTTTTACAACTTCCCAAATTGAATACTTGAGTTTTTCGAGACCAAATCCAGTAACGGCAGAAATTGGTATTATTGGTTTTCCCGTCTTCTCAACAAAAAGCTTTATTCTTTCTTCCAATTCTTTAGATGTAAGCAGATCCACTTTATTCCCAACAACTATTTCCGTTTTTTCATAAAGTTCATTGCTAAAGTGTCTTATTTCCTTTCTTATGTCAAAATAATCTTGTATTGGATCTCTTCCCTCACTACCTGCAATGTCTATTACGTGTACGATTAAGCTACATCTTTCAACGTGCTTTAAAAAAACATTACCTAGTCCCTTACCTTCACTCGCACCTTTAATCAATCCTGGAATGTCAGCAATAACAAACGACTTGTCTGAATTATCAACAGAAACTACTCCGAGATTTGGAACAAGTGTAGTAAAATGGTAATTTGCAATCTTTGGATGTGCGTTACTTATTTTAGATATGATGGAACTCTTACCAACGTTAGGATAACCAACAAGTCCTGCATCAGCAAGCAGTTTCAGTTCTAGTAAAATGTGTCTTTCTTCTCCTTTAGCTCCATGTTCTGCAAACTTCGGTGCTCGATTTGTCGAGCTTTTAAAATGTGTATTGCCACGTCCTCCTTTACCACCTCTGGCAACACAACAATATTTGCCTGGTTCATCAAGATCTGCAATGATCTCTTTTGTATCAAAGTCTTTAACAATAGTACCAACAGGTACACGTAAAATTAAGTCTTTACCGTTTCGACCGTTTTTCTTTTTCCCTTGCCCATGTTGGGCATTCTCCGCAGAGTATCTCTTTTTTTCAGATAGATGGTATAGAGTTGACAAGGTTGGGTCTGCTACGAGAAACACATACCCACCATCGCCACCATCACCACCATCTGGTCCACCAAATGGCACGTATTTTTCCCTTCTAAAAGTTACGGCTCCGTTTCCTCCATCACCTGCTTTAACGTGTATATCCAAAATATCAATAAACTCTAATTTCTCCATACCACTCACCTCTGTATATCAAAAGAAAAAATTCATTTAACACAAAAAAATTAAGGACCCTAAGTAGTTCAAATTCAAGGGTCCCTTGTACAAAACGTATTAAACATCTTTTAGACGTCGGAACCAAACTGGAGCCAGCGGAGGGACTCGAACCCTCAACCTGCGCATTACGAATGCGTCGCTCTACCGATTGAGCTACGCTGGCAGTAAGAACTATAAGGACACAACGCATCTTTTGAATAATTAAAACTGTACTTTGCATTTTAAAAAAACTGGTGGCGGCGAAGGGACTCGAACCCTTGACACGATGATTATGAATCATCTGCTCTAGCCACTGAGCTACGCCGCCACTTTCCGTTTCCTAGTAGCGGTTACGATTTTATCACATGCCTATATAACTGTCAAGAACTATTTTATGCATTAGGTACGTACTTAAGAAACTCTATAGCTTCTGCTCACCAAATATGGTATAATAGTGTGCTACAAAACTCAATCCAAATATTTCCAGGGAGTGGAGAAACTATGGGAAAAGCTTTTAAGAAAGTTATTTTCATTTTTGTATTTGCATTAACTGTTTCAAGTGTTTTCGCAAATGATTTCAAATACTCTAATTTAAGAATTTTTTACGGAAATTTGCATTCACATACCTTATTTTCCGATGGCAGAGGAACGCCAGAACAAGCTTATCAACACGCTTCAAAGTATGGAGATGTACTTGCTGTAACTGATCACTGCTACTTTTTGAAGATCTTTATAGATGGTAAGTCAAAGACGTATCTAACTCAACAGGCAGCACGAAATTCTTCGATTAACGGAAAATTTGTCGGATTACAAGGTTTTGAATGGACAGCTGGATCTGGCCACATCAATGTTTATGAAACTTTAGAATATATAAGTAGAGATGAGAAAG
>JBCNVJ010000220.1:0-2019 GCA_039630255.1 Fervidobacterium sp.
GAAAAATTAAATATATCCGAACTTTCTGCTATCTCTGCAAACTTAGGAACCGTTACAGCTGGAACGCTTCAAGGATCAACGTCTACCGCTAAATTTGATTTAAACAGTGAACAGATCACTGTTGCAACAGATAAAGTTAAAATCGGTAAAGGTGTTTTGCCAGATGGTAGTGACGGAATTTACATCAAAAACGCTAACCTGTATGTAGAAGGAGGTATACTAGGAGACCACATTGCTTCAAATACCATTACATCAAATAAACTGTTTGTTTCTCAGCTTTCCTCCATCTCTGCTAACCTCGGAACAATCAACGCGGGGACAATAAACTCGGTCACAATAAACTCCAGTACTATAAACAGCAGTACTATAAACAGCACATGCTTAAGAGTTTCATCCTCAAGCGGATGTATTACGTTCACCGATTCGTTGTGGTCGATAGCCGATGGAGGATCTTCTGGTGGAATGTATTATCTTTCGCTAAGATATTACGGGCATGATAGTGTTGTCTTTGGAGCAAATAGTTCTAGTTTTACTGCACGATTTAGAGCTCTCTTTCAACCTGGTGATATACTGATGATTTTGACCCCGTCTGAACCCATTGATGCCGCAATTGGCGCTGGAAGGTACGGAGAAGCAAAATGTATGATAAGGTTTAAACAATTTGATGCATACAGCACCTATTATTACACACAAATAGAGGGACAAGGTGTTGTAATACCAGCTAACAGTTCCCCTATTGCACCACCAACGATTCCAACAGGCTACATGATTTATAACACGTCTCAGAACCGCTTGTGGATCTGGAACGGATCGGCTTGGAAATATGTCCAATTCTCGTGAGGAGGGATACAGATGGATCAATTGAAGGAACTGATTCAAGGTGAACTGATAACTCTTTCAACGGGACTGAGAGTTTTGGCAGAGAACTTAGGGAAGTTGATGGATATGTACGAATCGAGAATAAGAGAGCTGGAAAGGCAACTGATGGAGGCGACGAAGGATGATAACGCTTAACGTGGCGAACGACGCACGGACGAGGCTGGCCAGCGATCTCAACGCCGATGCTACGACGCTATCCGTCGTCGACGCCAGCAAGTTTCCAGACCCTCCGTTCATTTGTGTGATATATTTACCAGATAGATACGAAATAGTAATAGTTACCGCAAAAAATGGTAACATCTGGACTGTCGAAAGGGGAAAAGAAAACACCACGCCTCAGAGTTGGCCAGCTGGAACACCGATCGAACTACGCTGGACAGCTGGAACCTATGAGATGCTGAAGCAAACGATCAATCAAATCATTCAGACCATCGAGGAGATGTTGGGATAAATGTTTGCGCGCGGGCGGTTCAATCAACAGCGTCTAAACGACGGAAGGATTCATTATGTTTACCCTGTGATGTTTGCGACATCACACCAAGTTTACATGTTCCAACCCGAATTCCGTCGTAGAATACGCAACTATCCGTCTTTGATTCGAATTGAATTCGCTTCTCTGGCTCCGTCATTATTCGTCAAAGTAAAAATCACACCAAACAGTACAGAGTTGAATTTCTATCTGTTCACTTCGTATCCAAGAACATCTAGTTCTATACGACCTTCAACTGCTTCGTTGAATATCTTCGCGTTTGAGCCAATTTTCCGTCACGTTCTTTACCACGTGGTATCTCGCTTGGAGTACAGTTTTGAAATCTTTGCACCATCCACCAAGACAAGTTCACATGTTACTTCCTCTCCTGCAGACTTAGTCTTTGATCTGCATGACCCAGATCTAAAAACTAAATCGCGCATAACACCCAACATCGTTCATATTCAAACGTCTGTGTTAGTAAACAGAATCAAATCATTTGTTTCAATTCGCCCACAGCTAATGCAACTGACGTTTAAAATGAATCCTGTAAAAGTGAAATGGCTAGGAATGATCAAGCTGAATGTCTCAAACTTCGCATCAACCAAGCTTGTTCAAATGATACAACCCACAACAACGCAAGTTGTAGTTGAAGACTCGAGCAGATTCCC
>JBCNVJ010000221.1:0-2060 GCA_039630255.1 Fervidobacterium sp.
TCATCCCTATTGAAGAACCTGAGTTTCAGGAAGATATCAAACTAATCAATTCTATTTATAATATCAATCTTATCCAATCTATATACGACATTTTTAAACATTCGCAACTTACAACCTCGATTGAAGATTTTATTTACACAGTGGGACCATATTTGTGTAATTTGTTTAATGCTCAAAGATTTTCAGTCGCACTGATCGATTGGGAATCTGAGAGTGTAACTGCTGAGGTTGCTTACATCTCCAAACCGGACGTTATTCCCTGCTTGAACCCTGGGTTTACACAAAAATTAAATGAAACTTCACTTAGTTTAATGTTAAATGAAAATCAACAAACTCGTATCATAAATAATCTTGAGGAACATTATGTAAAAACAAAGTCTATTAGTACCCATCTTATCTTAGAAGAAGGATTTAGATCAAATTTAACAGCATTGGCAAGTATAAATAATCGACCATTTGGCTTTTTCTTCTTGTCATCAGAGAAAGAATATAATTTCAACGATAGGGATGCGAGGTTATTTGCATCGATATCGAATATACTTTCACACAGGTTACATTATTCATTGACAACCCAAAAGCTTTTGTCATACTTTGGGAATAGTCTTGTGAACATAGTGGAATTTAGGGATAATGAGACAGGGAATCATGTAAAGAGGGTAGCATGGTATGGAAGGATAATAGCAGAAGAGTTGAAGTTGCCACCGAAAATTGTAAGAGAGATATACGAATATTCACCGTTGCATGACATAGGTAAGGTAAGCATACCGGATGCGATATTGTTAAAACCTGGGAAATTGGATGAAAAAGAGTGGGAGATAATGAAAAAGCATGTAGAAAATGGTGTAAAGATAATAGAAGAATTTGAAAAAGAATCGAAGTGGATATTAGAAGAAAGTAGTTTAAAGACGATGAAGAATATAATATTAGAACATCACGAATGGTGGGAAGGGAGTGGATATCCGGAAGGAAAGAGAGGAGAGCAGATAAGTATAGAAGGTAGGATAATAGCGATAGCGGATGTATTTGATGCGTTAACGACAAAAAGGCCATACAAAGAGGCGTATAGTTTTGAAGAGGCAGTGGAGCAGATAATAAAGGAAAGAGGAACACATTTTGATCCGATGGTAGTTGATGCCTTTTTGAAAAGGATAGATGATATCCGTACGGTTTATGAAAAGCTAAAAGACTAAAGACTTTTCTAAGCTAAAACATTAATGCAATTTTTGAGGCAAAATGGAAGAAAGCGCAAAGATCAATATGTTAATTTTTTATTTCATATTTTTGTTTTGGGTGGTGTAACTACTAAAAGTAGATTATTTCCATCTTTTTTTCGTTTTGCTCAATTACAAACAATTTATCGTACGAATATATAATTTTCCCACCTACCAGTGTAAATGGCCTATCGATTCTTAAGTAATAATATCTTGGTAAGTGGTAACCCATGGACAATTCCACAACTATTTTTTCCTTTTGTTTTCTTATCAGAGGATTTTGAGTAAGAAAGTCATATATTATTTCCGCGCTATCTGATGAGTAGTGATTTCTTAAGTATGGGTAATACTTTTTCATTGTATCAAAAAACTCTATTAAGCTTGCAGACATTTCAAACCAAGTTCTTTCTTCAGGATTTCTGTCTTTGGAAAACAAATCATCAGGATGTAAGAAATATTGAAAGGTACCTAACATCATAAGGGAAAGAACAGAGTCAGTTACAAGTTTGTTAACAGGATAATAACCAGACGTTGTTCTTGGAACTATTACTGTACCTTCTTTTACAACTGTAAATTCTGAGAGGGCATCTGTGCCTTTATAAGTTGTACCGATTAACTTTATTGTTGGAAAGTTTTCTAATAATTTTTGGATACCGAACTCGTCGATTATGTTGTCTGGTGCAACATATGTGTAAGGTATGTAGTTTTCACCAAGCGTGTTTTTCAAAAACATTTTAAGTGTCTTAAGAACATTTTCTAAGTCATCTTCCTTCCACCTATCTTTTGTGAGTGGTATGTGGTTGTACCCATGCAAACCTATTTCTACGTTAGTAGCCAATAGCTCCTTTA
>JBCNVJ010000222.1:0-17194 GCA_039630255.1 Fervidobacterium sp.
GCTATTGTGCTAAAAAGACTATAAGTCCCACTTAGTAGTGAAGAAACGGACAAAACGTACACACGTTCATAATTCTTCGAAAGTTCTTCAAATACACTTTCAACAGTACTTATATTTGGTAGGGAAGTCTCAACTTTTTCCTTGTTCTTTATCGCTTCAACTATACGCTTAGATAATTCATCGGAATCTTCAAACTCCTCGTCGTTTATATAAACACGTACGGGAACAATTCTGACATCAATCTTATCGTAGATTTCATTCAAAAAATCATTTCTAAGTTTTGTGGTACTATCAATAACTATAGCATTCTTCAATATTCTTCACCCCTAATGTGAGTGTTAATAAAACTCATTGGTGTAATTTTTCAACATCACCAAGGTACTTATGTGGGTCAAATTCTTCGGGTTTTCCAACTTCTTCTGTTAAGATAACAACGTTGTTATTGCCATCACAATGTATAAAACCATCTACAACTTTGTACTTTTCTTCACCTTCATCTGTTTTTATCCTCACATCAGTAACAGAGAGCTTTGCTATGATCGGTGCTCTCTTATCGAGTATTCCCATTTCTCCTTCAACCGTTTTAAAAACAAGTAGTTTTGCATTACTGAATTGTATTATTTTGTAAGGTGTTACTATTTTTATTTTCATCTTAGACACACTCCTGATCATGTTTTTTATTTTCTTATGCTTCATTGCGTTTAAACTAATGGGTAGTGAGGAATACCCACTACCCAATGATAATATATCATATGATTGCAGCTTGAGTAAGTTTTTTGGCTTTTTCCACTGCTTCGTCAATTGTTCCAACCATGTAAAATGCAGCTTCTGGTAAATCGTCGTATCTTCCTTCGAGTATTTCTCTAAAGCCGCGTATGGTTTCTTTCACTGGAACGTAAACTCCTGGCATACCTGTGAATCGTTCTGCGACGTGGGTTGGCTGCGTGAGAAACCTTTGTATTTTTCTCGCTCTTTGGACTATTAGTTTGTCTTCTTCTGAAAGTTCTTCCATACCCAATATAGCTATTATGTCTTGTAGGTCTTTATACCTTTGCAGTACTTCTTGAACACCTCTTGCTACTTCGTAATGCTCTTTTCCGACTATGTTTGGATCGAGTATTTTTGATGTAGAATCAAGAGGATCCACCGCTGGATACAATCCAAGTGCAGCAAGTTGTCTTGAAAGGACTATAGTTGCATCAAGATGTGTAAATGTTGTTGCTGGTGCAGGATCCGTTATGTCGTCTGCCGGTACGTAAATTGCTTGAACTGAAGTAATTGATCCGCGTTTTGTCGAAGTTATTCTTTCTTGCAATTCACCCATGTCCGTTGATAATGTTGGTTGATAACCAACTGCTGACGGCATTCTTCCAAGCAATGCGGATACCTCACTACCTGCCTGCACAAATCGGAATATGTTGTCTATGAATAGTAACACATCTCTACCTTCAACATCACGGAAATATTCTGCGATTGTTAGAGCAGTAAGTGCAACTCTAAACCTTGCTCCAGGAGGCTCGTTCATCTGACCAAAAACAAGCACTGTGTTATCTAAAACACCCGCTTCTTGCATTTCAAGATACAAATCATTCCCTTCTCTTGTTCGCTCACCAACACCTGCAAACATTGAAAATCCTTTATGTTCAATTGCTATGTTTCTTATCATTTCCATGACAAGCACTGTCTTACCCACACCAGCTCCACCAAAAAATCCTATTTTTCCACCTTTTGGAAATGGTGCGAGTAAGTCTATAACTTTAAGACCCGTTTCGAGGATCTCTATTTCTGTCTTTTGCTCTGCCATTGATGGTGCTGGTCTATGTATAGCCCAGTATTCTACTTCTTTAAGTTCGCCTCTTTCGTCTATAGGTTCACCTATAACATTTATCATTCTACCAAGTACACCACGTCCAACAGGAGCCTTAATAGGTTCACCGGTATTCTCAACTTCCATTCCTCGAACAAGCCCATCCGTGCTATCCATGGCAACAGTTCTGACTGTGTTATCACCTATCAGCTGCTCAACTTCAAGAACAAGTTTTTTCCCTGTCTGAGGGTTTATTACAACAAGCGCATCGTATATATCAGGTAACTCGCCTTCAGAAAATTTAACGTCTACGACAGGACCTATTATTCTTACAATCTTTCCGATGGACTTTTTAGACACTTATCTCACTCCCTTTAACCGTGGTATTAAAAATCCACGTATAAGTATTATTCTTCTTTAAGCGCATCTGCACCAGTAACGATTTCAATAAGCTCTTGTGTTATAGAAGCTTGTCTTGCCTTGTTGTATTCAATTGTAAGTAGTCTAACAACCTCTTCAGCATTTTCTGTTGCATTGCGCATGGCGTTTTGTCGAGCGTAAAGTTCGCTGATTTTTGTTTCAAACGCAAGAGAGAACAAAACACTTGCTGCATAAAATTCTATAAGCCTTATTTGAAATTCGTCTTCGAGTGGCTCAAACTCATATCTATCTCCTTGAAGATTTGACTCACTTCTTACAAATGGTGCAAGTTGAAAAACATCAGGTATCTGAGCAAGTTTATTTTTGAATCTCCCGTACACTACCTTTACTGAAGATATATTATTTGAAACGAGATCATTTACGACTGTTTGAGTAAATTCGAAAGTTGGCGTATCGTAAGAATGTTCATATATCCTTGCAACTTTTTCGTTTTTCCTGAAAATCGGAACAATTTTTGCACCAATTAGATAAATATGATCGAAATTTTCCTTCTTTATCAAAGTTAAAGCTTTCTTTGATAATTCGGAAGGAAAGGAACCGCACAATCCCATGTCAGTTCCGATTACAACTATCGCGCTTTTACCTTCTCCAGTGATAAACGGATGCTTTACGTCAAAATGAACCTTTTCAACAATATTCTTGGTTTCGTTTAAAAATTCGCGTGCCATCTGAAGCCTTTTTTCGACTTTTTTGATTTGAGCAGTTGAAACCATTTCCATTGCTTTTGTGATTTTTTTTAAAGACTGTGTTGCATTGATTCTTCTTTTGATCTGCAGTAACTTGCCACGGCTCATATCCTATCACTTCCCGTATGTTTTAAGGAACTCTTCTTTAAACTCCTTTATCACTCCGTGCAGCTTTGCCTCCAATTCTTTTGTCAACTGTTTACCAACTCTTATTTCTTCAAGAATGTTAGAATATCTTTCTTTGAAAAACTTGAGTAAACCTTCTTCAAACGGTTTCACCAAACTTAACGATAAATCATCAAGATAACCATTAACACCTGCAAATAGAACTACTATTTGTTCTTCAACTTCCATAGGACTATATTGAGGTTGTTTCATAAGTTCCATCAGCCTTTGACCTCGGGTTATTTGAGCTTGTGTTGTTGGATCAAGTTCTGTGGCAAATTGAGCAAATGTTTCAAGTTCTTGATACTGGGCAAGATCAAGTTTCAAAGATCCCGCTACTTGTTTCATAGCTTTTATTTGAGCAGCACCTCCAACACGCGATACTGAAAGCCCTATGTTAACAGCAGGTCTTTGACCAGCATAGAACAATCCAGGTTCAAGATAAATTTGTCCATCAGTGATAGAAATAACATTCGTTGGAATGTATGCGGAAATGTCATTTGCCTGCGTTTCTATTATTGGTAGTGCAGTTAACGAGCCACCACCGTAATTTTCATTCAATCGTGCTGCCCTTTCAAGAAGTCTTGAATGAAGATAAAATACATCACCAGGGTATGCTTCTCTTCCTGGTGGTCTTCTCAGAAGCAATGAAATCTGCCTATAGGCAACAGCGTGTTTTGAGAGATCGTCGTATACAACAAGTGCATCTTTCCCATTAAACATGAAATATTCACCCATAGCACAACCTGCGTATGGAGCCAAATATTGCAAAGTTGCCGGATCCGAAGATGATGCAACAACCACGGTAGTGTACTCCATCGCACCGGTTTGGCGCAATTTCTCAACGATTCTTGCTATTGCCGAAGCTTTTTGTCCTATTGCAACGTAAATACAAAAAACACCTTTTCCTTTTTGATTTATAATCGTATCTATAGCAATTGCGCTCTTTCCAGTTTGTCTATCACCTATTATTAATTCTCTTTGCCCACGTCCAATGGGAATAAGAGAGTCTATAACTTTTAGTCCCGTTTGTAAAGGTGTGTCAACTGGCTTTCGATAAATTACTCCAGGTGCTTTGAATTCTACAGGTCTTGTTTGCTTAGGATCAATGGGACCCAATCCATCGATAGGCTCACCAAGTGGGTTAACCACGCGTCCTAAAAGTGCTTCACCAACGGGAACTTCCATAATTTTATTCAATCTTCTGACCGTATGTCCTTCTTTTATATCTTTGTACTCACCAAGTATTATTATGCCTACATTATCTTCTTCCAAATTAAATGCAAGACCTTTTGTGTTTGTCTCAACAAACTCCACCATTTCATTTGCCATAACGTTGTTTAAACCATATACTCTTGCTATACCATCCCCAACCTGAATTACCTTTCCGGTATCTTCAAGTCTTATTTCTTCCTTATAATCCGAAATTTTGCTCTCAAGTACTCTTACTATTTCTCCAGGGTTTAATCTCAAGGTATCACCCCTTTCCTTTAATAAGCACGTTTCTAGCTATATTGTTTAACCTTCCTTTTAAACTTACATCAAAAGTCTTGCCTGCAAATTCTATGATTACACCAGCTAAAAGTTCTTCATCTATGTTTACCTTAAACACAGGTTTTCTCCCAGTATATTTATTTACAAACTCTGACAACAATGCTTCTTCTTCTGCAGATAAAGAAGTGGCAGATGTAAGATTCACGGGTATTAATCCACTTTCATCAAGGATTGTGTATTCAAAAAATGAAACTATTTGCTTAATGTACTTAATTCTCTTGTTGGCAATAAGAATATACATAAATTTTTGAAATACCTCATCAACTTCAATACCTAATGTACGCATTACTTCTAAAATCACTTGGACGCGCTTTTCAGGCTTCAATGCTTGGTTGTTCAAATAAGTAGACAATGGTTCGTAGATATCTGCAAGGTTTTGTAATAGATTTTTGTATTCTTCTGTCTTACCGTTTCTCTTTGAAACGTTGTAAAGTGCTACCGCATATTTACTTGCCAACGCAGAGTAAATCATTTTTCATACTCCTTTATGAGCTTTGTAAGGTATTCACGTTTTGCTTTTTCATCAAGAGTACCTTTGAGTACCTTCATTGCCAAATTTATGGCAAGTTCTGTGGCAATAGTTTGAATTTGTGATAATACTTCCTGTTTTTGCCTTTCTATTTCAAGCTGAGCATTTTCCAATATTTTTTCTGCTTCTTTTTGCGCTTTTAGTTTTGCCTGCTGGATTATTCTATCAGCTTCTGAATTGGCTGAAGAGATAATTTGATCAGCCTTTGTTCTTGCACTTTTTAGTTCCTCTTCCGCTTGTTTCCTCATTTCATCTGCTTGTTTTCTAATTTTTTCTGCTTCGGATAGTTCATTTTCTATTTTCTCACGCCTCTTTTCCATCATAGAAAAAAAAGGTTTATACAAAAGTTTATTCAACATCCAAAGAAGAAAACCAAAACTCATTAACTGCATTACAGCAGTTAAATTAATTTCGAAAAAATCCATAAAAATCGCCTCACAGAGCGAAAAGTATAAGGAACGTTATTAGAAGCGAATATATACCTGTTGTTTCAGCTATTGCGTCTGCCAACAACATCCTTGTAACTATAACGTTTGTAAGTTCTGGTTGTCTTGCAATTGCATCCATCGCGTGCCCACCAACATGACCCTCGCCAACACCGGGACCTATGGCACCAAGTCCCATGCAAAGTCCTGCTCCAATAGCTTTACCTGCTGTTACAATAGCATCTGCAAGAATTTTTACACTTTCTTGATCCATAGTTTATACCTCCCCTTAAATGATAATGTTTTATTCATGCTACCTGAGAAGAAATGTACGCAATTGTAAGTGTAGAAAAGACAAATGCCTGAATTAAACCAGAGAATATACCAAAGTATCCCCACAAAAATGGTGGTAAGAACATGTATTTAACAAAGTAGCTTAACGTTAAGACAAGTATCCCACCACCTGTTATGTTTCCAAACAAACGTAACGAATGCGAAACTGGTTTTGCAAGCTCACCGATAATATTCATAGGTAACAAAATAGGAACTGGTTCAAGAAATCCTTTCAACCACGCTTTAATTCCCTTCACTCTAATTCCAAAGTACTGGCTTATTATAAATACCATAACTGCGTACGTTAAATTAGTGTTAAGATCAGCAGTTGGTGGAAACCACGTGTCACTGAACAAAATAAACTTAACTTTTCTTACTACTTCTCCGTTTTCCAAAATTGTCTTTGAAACATCGACAGAGATTCCAGGTATGAAACCACCGATCAAATTTGAGACAGCGATATAGATAAAAAGAGTCATTGCAAGTTTAAAAGTTATTCGTGCATATCGTTCGTCTGGAATACTACTTTGAACAATGTCGTAAACAAATTCCATTAATGATTCAGCAAGTGACTGCTTTTTAGAGGGAATAATAGAGTAGTCTTTGTTTACTGACCTTGCAAACCAAATTATTAACCCTATGACAATCCATGACATAATAATTGTCATTGGATTAATGCGAGTATACCACGGACCAGAAGAAGGCCCTAATATCCATCTATTTGCAACATTTTTTAATGCTTCAGCAGGAGTTGGTGGTAGCCCCCCTAATTTCACATTTAGTACTCCGACAGCAATGTATACAAGTAAAAATATAATCAACTGGATTTTAGCTTTGTTGCTCATTTTTTTTCTTTCCAAAGTCTACCACCTCCACGAAAAAAGAAAGATCACTATTTTAAGATTTATCATTCCTATGAAGGTACCAATTATACCCCACACAGGATCCGTAGAAAGAATAGCGACCAAAAGAAAAATGGAAGCATAAAATAAATATCTTAATCCATATGTCTTTGGCACCTTAAATGTGCCTAAGGCTATTATACCATAACTCTTGTAACTTTTGACAAGTAGTACTAACCCTAAGAACGCTGCTATTGAGCCCATAAAAAGTCCAAGTAATGCGCTCCATAACTTTAACACTAAGAATATTAAAAACTCCACACCTAAAATTGGCAGAAAATATCTTAACATCTTGAAGAATAGCTTTACAATTTCTTCTTTAAGCTCTTTGCTAAAAGCGAGCTTGGATTGAAGAAAGAACTCTGTCCTATCTAAGTGTGGAGCTGTTTGCGAATTATTCTCTTGGAAACTGTCATCTTTTGACATTTTCTTGAGTTCTCGGAATGCCTTTGAATTTTGATAACTAAAAAAATATTTACTTTTTCTTCTCTTCTCTTTCATATTTTTCGACTTCTTTCAGTATATATTTTATGCCGTTGTAAATACCTGCCGCTGTTCCAAGAAATGTAAAAATTATCAAAAATATTTTTTCTGTTCCGAAGATATTGTCGAAAAATAAACCTAAAATGATGCCTACTATTATGTTACTTATTATTGTAAAGCCAAAATTAGATACTATGTTGATCTTTGATAATTCACGTCCTAAATTGTCTTTCTTTTGCTTACTCATCCTTTAAATTCACCTTATTCTCTGTTTGCCTATCTAAGCTGAATATCAAACAATTATAAGTTCCCTTGTAAGAGTGGTTAAAATTTGACAACCGTTTTCTCTCACAACGACATTCTCTTCGATCCTTATACCAAACTCACCTTCAAGATATATACCAGGTTCAACCGTCACAACGTGCCCAGTTTCGAGTGGTTTGTCGTACCGATAGCTTAAGCTTGGATTTTCATGAACCTCTAAACCAATTCCGTGTCCTAAACCATGGCCAAAGAACTCTCCGTAGCCAAGTTCGTTTATGTGGTTTCTAGCAACTGAATCAACTTCTTTTCCAGTGACCCCAGCCTTTATTATCTCAAGTGCTTTTTGTTGAGCGTCATAAACTATCTTATAAACTTCTTTGATCTTTTCTGGGACTTCACCAATGCAAAATACCCTTGTTAAATCACTATTGTATCCTTGATATCTTGCGCCCCAATCTACAACAACAGGTTCTCCTTTTTCGATGATCTTGTCCGTTGCTTTTCCATGTGGCAAAGCACCGCGATATCCTGAAGCCACAATGCTTTCGAAAGCGACATCTTCCGCACCAAGTAGTCTCATCTGATATTCTAAGAAAGCAGATAATTCATATTCTTTCATACCAGGTTTAACTATTTCAAGCATCCTTTTAAAAGCACTCTCAGCAATCTCAACGGCAACTTTTATTTTTTCAATTTCTTCTTCACTCTTTTTTGCTCTAATATCAAGAATCAAATTCGAAACATCTTCAAATTGTGTATTGACTTTTGAACTCAAGGTTTCAAAATAGCTTGCTGATATTCGATCTTTCTCAATTGCTATCTTTCTTAGCTCAAGTGTGTTGATTAATTCTGCAACAGTCTCTAAAAATGTTCTTGGTGGTGTGTATTTCACAAGCTCAAAATTACTCTCCTGCTTTACTTGAGTCCAATATCGTGAATCAGTTATTATAATGTGCCTTTTCGGGGTAATCAAAAGGGCGGAAAAACTTCCAGTGAAACCTGAAAGATAGCGCGTTGTTACTCTGTTTGAATTCTCGATATTTAACACGATCAAAGCATCGATGTCCTTTTCGAAGATTTTACTTTTTACTTCTTCTAAATGTTTGTTCATTCAAAAGACCCCCTTTAGATTGTAGTTTGAAAGTTTTTGATTGTAAACTAAAAACTGTGAGACTTGGGAAAGTTTATTAACTTCAAAATTTGACAACTTGTTAACTTGAATTGCCAGAATTGTCAATGTTTGATGTTTGGTAACATACTTGGCGTGCTCGGCGGGACTTGAACCCGCAATCTTCGGATCCGGAGTCCGACGCTCTATCCAATTGAGCTACGAGCACGTAGTTACGCAGTTTAAATTTCTTTTAACTAATTTTGACAACGTTGAATTCTGCAATTTTAATGCTTTTACGGTACGAATCCAATAAGCTTAATGAGAGTAATTCTTTGCTTTCCTTGTTTATGATGATACATTCTGGGATTTTTTCAGTAGATTTAATCGAATCAACAAAATCAGAGAAAACCCGATATACGAATATGTTGTTCACGAACATTGTATAAGCTATGTACGGATCTTCTGTATAAGCTATGCCAAACTTTACTTTGAAAAAATTGGAAAAGGGTACATTTATGATAAGTGCAAAATCAGCGTTAATACCATTTCTTTCATCTTCTTCGTTTACTACTTTTGAACGTTTCAGTTGTTTTGCAACGTGCGGATTTTGTATGTATTCTAAGAGAAGTTGTTCTGCACTGAATCTGTCATCATCCTTTTTTGAGAAAATTTTTGCCATCTTTGTTGTTAATCTTTCGTCGATAAAGCGGACTTCCTTTCCCTTATCCAGAATTCTTAAAGCGAAACGGATGGTTTCAAATGACTGCGTTGAATAATTGCCACTCATAGAGATTGGAAGACCAACAACAACAAGGTCGAAATCTAAAATTTTGTTTAAGATTTCTGTTTTCTTGACTGTTCCACTTTCAGAAACAAATAATTCTCCGATTGCATATCCACATTTACTTTTTCCATAATCCACAGCTATTATACGCATAGTATGGTTATCCTCCATTTAAACGATGAGTTCTGTGTCGTGCATGTATCTTTCTTCAATAAGTCTGTATATATCTTTCATAGATAGTGATTCTAATTGCAATGTGTACTTTTCAAAATAGTTCAATTCTATTTCTCTTTCCTTTAGCCTTGTAATTAATTTTGGTTGAAATTCCACAGGATAAACAATGTTTTCTGAAATACCTCCCAAATCTTTGTAAACGCTTTTCACTACTCCCTTTGGAATACAATAGTTTGAAAGTACCGATTCGAATTCTTCTTTTTTCATCGGAAGGTATATGTTAAGTTCTTCAATATATTTTTCAAGCTCTTCCGAAGTTGGAAAGAGCTTTTTTAAATTTTCGTACCTTTTAGCAACATCTTGTGTAGAATAGTTCAACTGTAGTAGGACACTTCCATCTCCTGTTACAGCATCTATTATTTCACTGAACGTGTAAGGAAAATCAAAAAGTCGTACCTCAACTTTTCCGAACAAGGACGCCAGTCCATCGTTGTTTGTTGATGAGACTAACCGTCGTATTTTTCTTTTTCTAACAAGGTTGGATATGATTAACCTTTGAAATGGTGCAAGCTGGGATGAATAGAATATCGTGTCTCTTGCCGACATCTTTTTGATGTAATTGTTGAAAAATACCTCAACAGAATTATGAGATGAAAAAAGATATACTAAAGATGAAACTGTATTGTTTAGAGATTTTGGTTGATTTCTTTTATCTTCTATAGAAAAATCTGTTTTTCCTTCGATTTCACAGACCGGTATATTTGTTTCAAAATTGAATAGAGTGGTGAAGAAGGCCCTCTTACCGAATTTGTAGATTATTTTCTCATAAAGTTTGTCATCAAAATTTCTCAGAAACTGAATTTCGTTTAAAACAACAAAGTCGAAGGTATTTTCCTCATCTATGAATTTATCAGCGTATACAGCATTTGTAACAATATGTTTGCCTTCTTGTCTACTGATTGAATTGACAAGTACCAACCCATTTATGTTGTGTCTCTGTAAACTTTCATAAACATGCATAGCTTCAGTACTTGAAGGGTTAATTATAAGCACTCTCCCTCTTCGCATAAGCTCGAAAAAGAATGCATTTCTGAATTGGATGCTAAAACGTATAAGACTTGGTCTTGCCAATTTCGGTAAATCCGAGATCTTTTCTATTCTTAGCAGAATGTCATCTTCAATGTGCCTGTGATCGTATTCTTCTTCTCTTTGTGTCCTCCAATTTGTTGTGAAAGAGTGTAAAAATGCCCTATCTACTATATCTTCATCGCTTACATGGTGTAACCTGAAATCCAAAACATTTAACTGAAGTCCTGAATCACTTGATCTCAAATTTCCAACGACGTCCAACCTTATAAACTGTGTTTGGACTCCGTAAAGTTCGCTTGAAGAAAATTTTAGTCCAAAACCTACCCCTTCAATATTATTACCATTGCTTCCTTTTAAAGTAAGTCTTATATTATACCCATTCTCGCCAAAAACTTTGAAGCGCTCCACCATACTATTTTGTATCAGGAACACAGGTTCTGGATTGCCATGTCCGTATGGTTCCAGTAGTTCGATGGTTTGCAAAAATTCCTCACTTATATCGTCTACGGTTATTACTTCATCCACTGGTATTATCTGTTCTACTCTAACATCTTCCTCCTTGATTTTCTCTTTTATTTCTTTTAGCAATTCCGGAATTTTTTCTTCCCTAAGGCTGAATCCAAGAGCCATTGTGTGCCCACCAAAATCTTCGAATATATCCCTAAATTTCTCTAAGAGCTCTATTATATTAACTCCATTAACACTTCTTGCTGATCCCCTTCCTATTCCATCTTCAACAGAAATCACCATTACAGGTTTATTATACAAATGAACTAATCTTGTGGCTACAATTCCTATAACTCCAAGATGCCATCCATAACCATACGCAACAATTATAGGTAACTTACTTAAACCATTTGATTCGATCATCTGAACTGCCTCGTTATATATCTTTGCTTCTATTCCTTGCCTTGTCGCGTTGTAGCCAAGCAATATTTCAACTAATTCTGTCGCATTTGCCTCGTCTTTTGTTACTATTAATTTGAACGCATCATCTGGTGAATCAAGTCGCCCAGCTGCATTTAATTTTGGAGCTATTCTGTAACCTATATCCCTTGAACTTACCATTCCAATGCCTAATTTTTGGAGTAGTCTTATTATCCCAAGCTTTGCTGTATTGTTTAATCTTCTTAAGCCTTCTTTTACGATATATCTGTTTTCATCTTTTAATTCAACCATATCGGCTACAGTTCCAAGTGCAACAAGATCAAGCAATTCATCCACAACAGAATGAGGAATATTAAGCTTCTCAGCAAGTGCTGAGATCAATTTGTACGCTACACCAACACCGGCGAATTCTTTAAACGGATAATCATCATCGTATCTTTTTGGATTTACTATAGCTGAGGCATTTGGAAGGTTTTCTTTCGGTTGATGGTGATCCGTTACAACTACTTTGATCCCCAAAGAGTTGGCTTTTTCTATAGCTTCGAAAGCAGTTATGCCACAGTCAACTGTCAATATAACCTTGATACCTTTTTGTGCAATTTCCTCAACAAATTGAGGTTGGATACCATAGCCATTATCAACACGCTTTGGTATATAATAATCTACATCCCAACCGTTTTCAGATAAAAAAGTGTACAAAACTGCTGTACCTGTTATGCCATCAACATCATAGTCACCGTGGACAATTACCTTTTCTCCATGATCACGAGCATTCAAGAGTATGTTCACAGCTCTATCCATATCTTTCAAAAGAAATGGTGATCTCAGTATCTGCCTTGTTGGATTTAAAAATTTCTTAGCTTGTTCTGGTTCAGTAATCCCTCTAAGGATCAACAACTTAGCTACCAGTTTACTAACATTTATTGAATTTGATAGCTTTTCAACAAGAGTTTCGTCTACTTCCCTTACTTCCCATCTCATCAGCTCCTCAACCTTTCTATTTGAATTATGAATTCTATGATGAATTTTACCACAAAATCAAAGAAATTGGTTAAATTGTTTTTGTTACATTTTTGATAATTCAACTATTTCGATATTTTCTCGGTAATATTTAACCATTTTCAATAATATACTGTTTTATTTGCGATCTTTCTGCTTTTATTTTTTGGTTCGCTTTGCTTACTATTTTGGTAAGTTGTGATATAATAAAGTTGCCATTTTGTACTTTATGAAAGGAGTGAGAGGATGAGCAGAATTCTCATAAAAGGTGGTACTATTGTAAGTGTTACCCAAGAGTCATTTGTAGGTGATATATTGATAGAAAATGGAAAAATCACTAGGATTGGAAAGGAACTTGAAATTGATGCTGGTGACGTTGTTGATGCCTCTGGAAAGTATGTTTTACCTGGATTTATCGATGCGCATTCCCATATTGGACTTTACGAAGAAGGTATTGGATTTGCACAAGACGGTAACGAAATGACAGATCCAATAACCCCTGATGTTAGAGCAATAGATGCGTTTAATCCTTACGATGTTGCTATAAAACATGCTTTAAATGGTGGATTTACAACTGTTATGATAGTTCCAGGTAGTGCAAATGTAATTGGTGGACAAGGCGCTATTTTGAAATTCAAATCAAATATAGTTGATTATTGCATTGTAAAATCACCAGCAGGCTTAAAAATGGCGACTGGCGAGAATCCCAAAAGGGTTTACGGTGACATGAAAAAGATGCCATCTACAAGACTTGGTATTGCTGCACTTATGAGGAATTATTTTATGAAGGTTCAAGATTATATAGAAAAAAAGAAAAGGGCTATAGAAAAAGATGGGGTATTTTTGGATAGAGATCCTAAGCTCGAGATCGGCGAATTGGTACTAAAAGGAGTTATACCAGCAAGGATACATGCTCATAGGGCTCAAGATATAGCCACGGCAATAAGGATAGCTAAAGAGTTCAACTTTAAGATTGTGATTGAGCATGGAACAGAAGCTTACAAGATAGCTGATTATCTAAAAGAAAACGATGTCCCCGTTGTTGTTGGTCCATTTGGATTCAGGACAAAAATAGAAACAAAAGATTTGACATATGAAAATGTAAAGATTTTAAACGAAAAGGGGGTTTTGTGCGCCATAATGGTTGATCATCCTGTTACTCATTTAGAATTTGCAAATATGCATGCAGCACTTGCTATGAAGTATGGAGCAAGAAAAGAGGATATTTTAAAGATGCTGACTATCAATCCAGCAAAGATCCTTGGTATAGATGATAGAGTTGGTTCCATAGACGTCGGAAAAGATGCAGATATCGTAATCTGGGACAACGATCCGTTTGTACCACAGGCAAAAGTTGAAAAGATCTTCATTGAAGGTAAAGAAATAAGGTGGTGGGGAGAGTAAATGAAAGTTTTTGTTTCTTATGCAATTCCAGAAAAAGGAATAGAGATGCTCAGAAAGAAGTTTGATGTATTCGTCCACGAAAAGGAAGAATTTCTAAGTAAAGAAGAAATGATTCAAATGTGTAAAGACGCAGATGCCATAATATCACAACTCAGAGACCCTATAGATGCTGAATTTATTGAATCGCTTGGAAACACAAAAATTATAGCTAACTATGCTGTTGGATACAACAACATAGATGTCCAAGCGGCTATCAAAAGAGGAATATACGTCACTCATACACCGGGTGTTCTAACAGAGGCAACAGCAGACATTGCTTTTGCACTTCTTTTAGCCGTGGCAAGGAAAATTGTGCAGGCTGATAAGTTTGTTAGAGATGGCAAATTCGTTGGTTGGAAACCAAAGCTGTTTCTTGGTTATGAACTTTACGGAAAAACTCTTGGTATAATTGGTATGGGGCGTATAGGTCAGGCCGTTGCGAGAAGAGCACTTGGTTTTGGTATGAGAATAATCTATTACAACAGAAATAGATTACCAGAGCAAACAGAAAAAATATACGATGCAAAATACGTTCCCTTGGACGAACTTGTGCAAATATCTGATTTTATATCCATTCATACCCCATTGACCAATGAGACTTATCATCTTTTGGACAAAGAAAAGATAATGAAGATGAAACCAAATGCGATTATCATAAACACCGCCAGAGGACCTGTTGTCGATGAACAAGCCTTATATAATGCTCTGCGTGATGGAAAAATAGCAGGTGCTGGGTTTGACGTATACGAAAATGAGCCACTTCTGACTCCAGGACTAGAGAAACTTGATAATGTTGTATTATTGCCACATATTGGTTCAGCAACCTATGAAACAAGGGAGAAAATGTCTGAAATGGTAGCGCTAAATGTAATTGAAGCACTTGAAGGAAAAATTCCACCAAACCTTGTACCAGAACAAAAATCTATCTACCAGATAATCACTTAAAGGACACATTCCTCTTTATGAAATTGCGACAATTAGGTAATAAAGCAAAGCAAAATTTGTGCTCGTTCTGAAGCTAAAATACAAGGCAACCCAACCAGTTAGAAAAGCATGCAAAAATAGTTTGTAGAAAAGTTTTAATAAAATAAGCCCAAGAAAAAATTGAAAAAGAGCATGAATGGTTGAGTATAGACAGAAACTTAAATAAACTCAAGAATAAAAAACAAAAGCCCCTTAAAGAATGGGGCTTTTGCTTATTGTCTTTATCATTCCTTTACAGCTCTTGCCATTTCAACTGCAAGTTTTTTAAGTTTTTCAAAATCCTCGTCTTTTGGAGAGAAGTTTACTTCAACAGGTTCACCTACCATAGTCCATTTATTTTTTTGAATGTACTCTGTGATTCCTTTAACTCCACCACCACTCCAACCATATGTACCAAAGACTCCAAACACTCTGTTTGGAATACCCTTATGTGCTAAGTTTATCACCAAATTCTCCATAGGTGGGAATATCCAGTTGTTGTAAGTGCAGGTTCCCAGGATAACTCCTTTAAAACGCCATATTTCGTTTATTATGAACGATTCATGAGTTGTTGATGTGTTCATAACTCTGATGTTTCTCACACCTTCTTCAGCAAGTATTCTTGCCACATAATCTGCCATTTTTTCGGTATTTCCGTACATAGTTCCATATGCAATTACAACACCCTCTTCATATTCATATTTACTCCACCTGTCGTAGGCAGAAATTATGTGGTTTGGATTTGTCCTCCAAACAGGTCCGTGTGTTGAGCACACTATCCTTATCTCCAAAGAACTAAGTTTTTGTAAAGCCTTCTGCACCATCGGACCGAACTTTCCAACGATATTAGAGTAATATCTTCTAATTTCGTTCTCAAAATACTTTACATCTACTTCATCATCAAATATACCACCGTCAAGTGATCCAAATCCTCCAAATGCATCACCTGCAAAAAGAATCTTGTCTTTTAGTTCATAAGTCATCATTGTTTCTGGCCAATGTACCATAGGCGTCATGAAAATTTCAGTTTTCTATGACCAAGGTCTATCTCATCACCTTCTTTAACTTCGTAAAAATTTCCATCTATATGGTACATTGCCTTTACAAATTCAAATGTCTTCTTGTTTCCCACTATTTTTACGTCTGGATAGGCGTGTACAATTGAAGCAATTGCTCCGCTATGATCTGGTTCCATATGATTTATTATGAGATAGTCAAGCTTTTTACCTTTAAGTATTTGGGAAATTTTTTCAATGTATTCTTTCATCTTACTCACTTTTACAGTATCTATGAGTGCTGTCTTATCATCTACTATCAGGTATGAATTGTAAGAAACTCCTTTTGGCAATGGCCAGATGTTTTCGAAAAGGTGTGTGTCTCTGTCATTTACTCCAACATAGTAAATATCATCTACTATTTTTGCAACAATTTGCATGAAAAACACCCCCAACAATTTGTGTTTGTCTTGTAATAATTTTACCACAATTTAAAGATATATCAAGTCTAAATTATTTGAAGAACAGTTCTTATGAATTCAAAAGTATAAGTGACAAAAAATTACAATATATCTATTCCCACGATCTGTTAAAAGATTTCAAAATTATATCAATTTCACCCAAGTTTTTTGCCATTCCATCGGCACCAACTTTTCTCCAAAGTTCTTCATCTATACTAAACGGATAACCACCTACAAAGATCTTCACATCTCTAATTGATTCATCTTTTCTTATTCTTTCTATCGTTTCAATTACGTTATGTATATGAAAAGAAAGTGTGCAACTTAGCCCAAAAACGTGTGGTTTCTTTTCTTTTAAAAACTTTACTACTGAATCAACTGGAACGTTTGCACCAAGGTAGTATGTATCCCATCCCTCGCTTTCAAGTACGTCAGCAACCATCCTTATACCGATCTCGTGCAATTCTTCATTTACGCACGCACCTAACGAATCTCTAAGCCATTCTTTTCAGTTGTAAAAATGTGTTCGTAAAGTTGAGACATGATTAACTGTGTAACAGCTGTGAAATAATGCTCTTGAGCTACATTTATTCTGTGAGTGCACCATAATAATCCAACTTCTTTTAAAGCAGGCTCAAAAATAAACATGTAAATTTCTTTAACTGGAATACCACTTTTGAAAGTGTTCTGTATCAAGT
>JBCNVJ010000223.1:0-3832 GCA_039630255.1 Fervidobacterium sp.
GAATGTGATTACTAAATCTGGTTTGAGCGAATAAATCTTTTCAATATTAAGTGGTACCATGTTACCTATGTTTTCAGCTTTCTTGTAACTATCCCAAGCAGTAACACCCACTATTCTGTTTTCTAAACCGAGTGCTTGTAAATATCTTGTTGCACTTGGAGCTGCTGAAACTACCCTTCTTGGTGGCATAGATATGTTTACAATTCTACCAGCGTCATCAACAACCGCTATTGCCAAGGACAAAACGGTTAGGAGTAAAATCATCAAAAAGCTAACCTTTCTCAGCATCTTCGCACATCCTCCCTTTTACAAAAATTTTCTTGCCATCCCCAGGCTTCGTGGCGGATGGCTTCCTTCCTATGTATGTCAGGTCTCCCGGCTCGTGGATCTTCCTACTCTCCACACCTTCCCAGCTAACGCCAGTGGTATTTTGTGGATTTCGTCCCCACTCACGGTGGCGGCCCCGCTCCGGATTTTCACCGGACTTCCCTTGGACATACATAAGGAGGATTATTTACTTTAACTTCCATTCTCATTATACCGTATCAATTTTTAAAACGCAACTTTCAATTTCTTTAAAAACTTTATCTTCTTCCAAATTTGGCTGGTTTTAGCGCAAATTTTCTTAATCTGTAAATATTGAACAGGCTGTAAAGCCCAAGCCCCCATAATAAGACATCAGCATAAGTAGGACTCTTAACATGCTCTCCGAGAAGAACATTTATAAATGAGAAAATAAAATCTAATAATGTGTAACCAGCAGCTATGGTAAATAAGATACTTCCAACGTAAAGATGTGCAATTTTATAAGATACAGATGGTTTCCCAAATTCTCTAAATCCAAATAAAAATACAAAAGAAAATGTGAGCAAAACAACTGAAAATACATAATCTTTCTGTATAAAATACAATGTAACCACTAACAAGGAAATTAAAATTGAAAACCATAGAGTTATATTGACTGTTTTCATATTACTAACCTCCCGATAAGGTTAACAAACAATGCAAGAACATACGAAATACTGAAACTATAAATCACAGAAAATATAACATATTTACTACTACCAGTTTCTGATTTAATCGCTGCAAGTGTGGCAAAGCATGGTATATAACCCAATATAAAGGTCATTAGTGTTGCAGCTGTAATTGGATGCAAGACTACTTTCTCTATACTACCGTAAAACTGAGCAAAAGATGATACGATAATCTCCTTTGCAACACCACCAAAAAATAGTGCAGCTACCGTTTGCCAGGTAAAGCCAAGAGGTTTGAATATGAATTCAAGATTTTTGCCAATTATAGCAATTAAACTATTCTCTATGTTATCAGGGTTCGGAAAATAAGTAAGTGCCCATACCACGATACTTACAAAGAAAATTATCGTACCAGCTTTCTGCAGAAAATGCTTTCCCCTGTTCCACACGTATGTGAGTATATTTGAAAGTTTTGGAAATCTGTAACGCGGAATTTCCATAATAAATGGTACATTTTCTCCCTTTAATACCACACGGTTAACAACCCTTGATGATATAGCTGTGAGTATTATGCTAAGAATGTAAATAAAGAAAAAAGTCTCTGCTTTGCGCTGTGAAAAGGCCACATTGATTATCATCAAGTAAACTGGTATTCTGGCGTTACAACTTATGAAAGGGGATACTAATATTGTAGTAATTCTTTCTCTTTCATCCGACAGTCCACGTGCTGCCATAACGGAACTTACATTACATCCAAAACCGAGTAGTAACGTCATAAAAGATCTTCCAGTTAATCTGAGAGAATACATCAATCTGTCCATTAAAAATGCTATCCTTGGTAAATATCCGCTTTCTTCCATTATTCCAAGGGCTAAGAACAATGCGAATATACTTGGAACAAACGAAATAACACTTCCCACACCATTTATTACACCATCTGAAATTAGTGAGGTTATAAGGGTCGAATTTCCAAATGTTTCAGCTAACTTGCCAAACAAAAATTCGAGTAAGTTAACGAGAGGTTCTGAAACTTTGAATGTAAAGTTAAAAGCTAAGTATAAGAGCGATAAAAAAATTGGTACTCCAAGGTATTTGTGAGTTAAAACATGGTCTATAGCTTCTATATCAGTAATAGGCGCTGATGACTTTTGCATACAAACTGACAAAACCGAGTTTATATATTCATATCTACATTTGGCTATTTCGACTCCTATCTCTTCTGTACTTTCGTCAAGTTTAAACTCACAATAAGAGATTTTACTCTTGGCAAGTTCATCACCTTCGAGTAATTTTAAAGCAAAAAATCTCTTGTTATATTCTTCCCCAAAACAATGTTCAAGCGACTTTACCAATGATTCTATTTCATAGCCATAATCGAGAAATTTCGCTCGATAATTATTTTTGAAGGCACTTACTATTGTATCTTTTAATTCGATAATTCCTTCACCAGAATGTGCCGATGTCAAGATAACAGGTATTCCTAAAGAATCTTGGAGAAGATTCTTATCAAAATGCACACCTTTTTTCTTAGCTTCATCTATTGCATTGAATACTGCGATAACGTTCAAACCAAGTTCCAAAACCTCCAAAAGCAAATACATACCTTGTTCTGGACTTACACTGTCTATAACAACAACTGTAACATTTGGTGGAGTAAGTAGAAGGAAATCACGAGTGATTTTTTCATCTATGGAGGTAGCAGAAAGAGTATATACGCCAGGTAAATCTATAAAATGCAATGTATGATCTTTATAAGAAGTTGCACCTTCTATTCTACTTACTGTCACACCGGGCCAGTTAGCCACGTACTGTCTTGCTCCGACAAGCTTATTAAATAGGCTTGTTTTTCCTACATTTGGATTTCCTACTAATCCAACAGTTATTACCATCGTTGTACCTCCATTTTACACATAGTGTATTTAAAAAGATTGTATACAGTTGCTTATACTTATCTGTTCTTTTTTAGCTGGAGAGACAAACACCTTTGAAAGCCTACCAAACCCTATGTCAAAAGTACCAGCACTGGTGACTATTTTCTTATCTTCTTTGATTTCTATTAGTGCGCCCTCAATTATTCCACATCTGCTTAGCAAGTATCTGCTCATTTTTCCAGCTTGTATTTTCACCACCACATACTTACCAGGTTTGACAAAGGTGGCTGGTAAAGGTTGGTCTTGTATTATATCCACCTCAACAATTTCTGCTTCGCTATTTCGTAAAGAGATTAACTTGTCGAAAACTTTGTAAATTCTTGGATCGCCCATCGGAGCTGCCTTTATTATCTCTATTTTAACTCCAGGCAAAATACCAACAGCTCGCAACTTTGGTAAAATATCAGACCTGTATAACTTTCTAACCTCCACAACAGTCCCAACTGGTACCTCCGATAAACGCACAACAACCACCCGCAATCTTTTACACTTTTTCTATTGTAATTGAGAATCAATTGCAATAATATTTTACAATAGCTTTTTTGGAAGTCAAGTTTATTTGTGAAAGTATTAACATCATGAAAAGGCTAAAAAATATTGACAAAGCAGAAAAAAAGATTATAATTAAAGCATAAAGGTGTTTTTCTTGTGTATACTTATAAAATGTGCTTATTACAAATTTTTTCGCTTTTATACGTATTACTTCAAGGGGGGTGAAGGTATGGAAAAAGAAAAAGTTTACAGATTTATTGAAGAAAATGAAGTAAGATTCATAAGGCTTCAGTTCACGGATATTAATGGTACGATGAAAAACGTCGAGATTCCATCTGATGAGATCACATCTGCGTTAGAAACAGGAATAATGTTCGATGGTTCATCTGTGGAAGGATTTGCAAGGCTCCATGAATCTGATATGTACTTAAAACC
>JBCNVJ010000224.1:0-3837 GCA_039630255.1 Fervidobacterium sp.
GAAACGCGCTCACCATTTGTTGCAAGTGGAATAAGACTTGGTACACCAGCACTTACAACACGAGGTATGAAAGAAGAGCAAATGGAAGAAATAGCGGAACTTATAGTAACAGTTTTGAAAAACGTGAAAGATGAAGATGGTAACGTTGACCAAGAAATCTCTAAGGTAGTCACAGAAAAAGTATTCAAACTGTGTGAGAAATTTCCACTTTACAAAGGTAAGATAACTTTGTAATTTAAGGGAGGGAAAAACATGGTTGTGAGACCATTCAGAGCGCTGAGACCTACAAAAGACATGGTAAGCAAAATAGCAGCAAAACCTTACGATGTTGTTACCGAAGAACAAGCAAGGGAAGTTGCAAGAAACAATCCTTACACATTCTACAAAGTATCAAGACCGGAAATTAACTTTGAATATTCGGCAAACACACATGATCCAAAAGTTCTGGAAACCGGTAGAAAGCATCTTGAATGGCTTGTGAATGAAGGATTTATGTTTCTTGACGATAAACCAGCCTTTTATATTTATCAGCAGCACTGGAAAGACCATGTCCAAACAGGAATTTTTGCGACTTTTTCTGTTGATGAATATATAGAAAATAAGATCAAGAAACACGAGCTTACAAGAAAAGACAAAGAAGACGAGAGAGCGCTGCATGTAAAAGTTGTGAAAGCTCACTCTGGTCCGGTCTTTCTGATGTACAAATCTAACCCAGAAATAGACAACTTGATATTCAGAAATGCAAAAGGCCAACCAGAGTATGATTTTGTTAACGAAGCTGGTGTAAGGCATATTTTGTGGATAGTCAAAGATGATGAAGAAATTAAAAGAATATCGGATGCTTTCAAATCTGTCGAAGCTTTTTACATAGCTGATGGACATCATAGAGCAGCCGCGGCAGTTAGAGCAGCTATTGATTATAGAAATGAAAATCCCAACTACACTGGAGACGAAGAATTTAACTACTTTCTGGGAGCCCTTTTTCCACACAATCAGCTAAGAATACTGGATTACAACCGTGTTGTAAAAGATTTAAATGGGTATTCTGAAAAAGAGTTTATTAGCAAAGTTCGCGAAAAATTTGATGTAATACAAGTGGAAGGAACTTACAAACCCGAGCATAAGCATACAATAGGCATGTACATCGATGGCAAGTGGTATAAACTTGTTCCAAAATCGGATACTTATAACGAGAATGATACGATAGATTCTCTTGATGTTTCCATTCTTCAGAACAATTTGCTTGCACCAATTCTTGGCATAGAAAATCCAAGGACCGATAAAAGGATAGATTTTGTTGGCGGTATACTCGGGATAGAAGAGTTAGTAAGATTAGTTGACAAAGGTTCCTTCAAAGTAGCATTTGCTATGTATCCCACATCCATTGATGATCTACTAAAAGTTTCTGACGAAGGAAAGATAATGCCTCCAAAATCAACATGGTTCGAACCAAAACTGAAATGTGGAATAGTGGTACATCTGATATAGCAAATATCCGGAGTCTGAATCTTCAGACTCCGGTTTTTAAATTCCTTTTCTCATCTGCTTTAATGTTCTTATTATCGCCTTTGCTCTTTTTCTACCTATACCTTCTACCTTTTGCAAATTACTCGCATCAGTTTTCATCAAGTTTGAGATATTTTGAAAAGATCTAACGAGATTTTGAGATATGTTCATTGGAATGTGTATTTCTCGTTTCAAAATTCTGTAACCCCTTGGACTTACAATTGTTTCTGAAGCTTGTTGTTGATTACTCAAATCATATCCAAGAGCCTTGGAAAAGCTCAAAATTCTATGTTCCAATTTTGTAAGTACATCAAGCAAAATTTTTGCATTTTCTTCACTTATCTCATTTTTTGAGTAATCCATGATAATAAGTACCAATATATCGTTAAGATCTTTCAAAACTTCCCTAAGCCTTAAAGAGGCTAATCTACCTTCATTTCCAAGTTCCACTATATGAACAAGGATATTGTTAGAAATAACCTTGATTTCAACACCACGTATTAGTACCTCACAAACAAAATCAAGAGGTACCACTCCTCTCAATTCAATCTTATCTAAATAATCAAGATTTTTATCGAACGATTCTCTGAATCTCTCAAGTGCGTTAATTGTTTGACCAACTTTCGTTAATACAAAATTTATATCTTCAAAAATATATTTTTTGTCTTTATAATAAAGCGTGAACACATTCCTACGCTTAGATATTGCAATCACCATTTTTCCAAGTTGTTTTGCAACGCGCTCTGCTGTTCTATGTCTTGTGCCCGTCTCATTCGTTGGAATGGAAGAATCTGGCACAAGATGAACATTTGCAGCAATTATTCTATTTACAGATTCGTCAATAACAATCGCACCATCCATTTTTGACAACTCGTACAGTTTTTCTGGTGTAAATGGACAATCTATTTTAAAGCCGGATTGAAAGATACTATGTCTTGCTTTTATTTCATCTTCGTTTATAACTACTATTAAAGCCCCTACGTGAGCATCCATTATATCATCAATAGCTTTTCTCAGCCTCGTACCTGGCGAAAGCATTTTAATCTTATCTAAAAACTCCTGATCAAATGTTTCAGCCATCTTCGATCACTCTCCTGAAATTTTCTCAAGAAATCTTAGGGTAGAATTTACAACCTTTACAAATTATATTATACACTAATTCCGGAACTTATGTTATAATGAGTAAGGTTATTGTGATAAAAAAACATTTTTAGGAGGAGTAATTTATGTATGTAGTAGGTATAGACCTCGGAGGGACCTTCTTTAAAGTTGGACTTGTCGAAGTTGAAACTGGAAAGATCAAGAACAAAATTGAGCAAGAAACCAATGTTCAAGATGGAAGAGAAAAGGTCATTGAAAGAATGGCAAAGGCAGTATTAGATATAACGAAGGGTAGTGATTATCTTGGTGTAGGAATCGGTTCTCCGGGCTCCATTGATCATGATAAAGGTATTGTAAGATTTTCACCAAACTTTCCTGATTGGGTTGACTTTGAACTTGGTGAGATGTTATCAAGTAAACTTGGTAAACCTGTGTACGTTGAAAATGATGCCAACGCTTTCGTTTTAGGCGAAAAGTGGTTTGGTGCAGGTAAAGGACATAACCATATAGTAGCTTTGACACTTGGTACTGGAGTTGGTGGTGGAGTCATATCACATGGTATGCTCATAACTGGACATAATGGTATTGGAACCGAATTAGGACATGTTATCATAGAACCTAAGGGACCGCAATGCGGTTGTGGGAATTATGGTTGCTTAGAAGCATTAGCCAGTGCTACTGCAATCCGCAGAATGGCAATTGAAGGGCAAAAGAAGTTCCCAGAATCGATCATTTTTAAATCAGAGAAGATAGACGCAAAAGCTGTTTTTGATGCAGCTAAGAAAGGAGACTTGCTCGGCAAATCGATAGTTGAGATAGTGATAAACGCGCTTGCAATAGGAATCTCAAATTTTATACATATATTCAACCCAGAAGTTGTGGTTATTGGTGGCGGTGTTTCGAGAGCAGGCGAAATTCTTTTCAACCCATTGAGAGAAAAAGTTGAACATTTGGTTATGCCATCTTTCAAAGGTACATATGAAATAATGCAAAGTCCGCTATTTGAAGAAGCCGGAATACTTGGTGCAGCTTCTGTAATATTACAAAACTTAAAATAGCATATAAAAAACTGGAGGTGTTTTGGTGATGAAAAAGTATTTGTTTCCTATCTTAATTCTAGTTTTAACCGTTTTAGCTGTTGTAGTTAGCACAGCTTCAGATTCAAAAACAGGTCCCAAACTTGCTTACATCGATCCAAATAAAGTACTTCAAAACTACGACAAGTGGATT
>JBCNVJ010000225.1:0-17948 GCA_039630255.1 Fervidobacterium sp.
TGTAAACAATATACTATAAAACATTACAGTAAGGGTATTAGGAACGCTCTTTGCCATTGTTATTGCCAAACTGCTGAATAATTCACTTATCTTTGGACTTGCCCAAGCAACGATATTACCAATTGTTTCAGAAAGGTCAGGATTATCTACCAAATAATTTTCCCAATATTTCGAATCAAGTATTTTTTTCATAAAATCGTAAAAAGATGACACCTGCTTGAAAACGGGGGGGATTATGTTTATGAAGGCATAAGTTAACACAAAAAAGTAAAATAATAACGATATTGTCACAGCAAGAGGATACGGAAATTTCAAGCGCAGTAGATTTTTTAATATAAAGTTGACTATAAGAATAGAGACTAAGGAAAATACAAAAACATAAAGAAGTGTTTTGAATAGGGCGAAAGCTATAAGCATTAAAGCGGCGTATGATAACACTACCAACAAAGCCTGTTGCCTAACGCTCAATTTCATTTATCGCTCCTCCTATATGTCTTTCAAAATATTCTCTTATCTCTTCAATGTTGTTTGTTTTTCCAAGCACTATCATTAACTTTACCCGTGCCTTTTGAGCTAATGGATGTTCACTTAATATTGCTCCTCTTCTTCGCAGGTCTGCTCCACCACCGTTGTATCCATAGATGGGAAAAACTCTACCTTTAAAACATCTTGAAGTTATTACAACAGGTACACCATTTTTGATTACCTCTTCCACAACATTGGAAAGCTGCGGCGGAACATTTCCTCTACCAAAACCTTCGAGTACGATGCCCTTGTAACCAAGTTGATACACTGCTTTGAGGATTGAACCATCATCACCTGTGAATGTTTTGACGATGGCCACTTTTTCCTCTATTTTATCTGTATATATTTTCTCTCTTGTTAGCGATTTTCTGAAATAAATAACGTTGTTCTCATCCACAACACCAAGTGGACCGTAACCTGGTGAATCGAAGGTCGCAACGTTACTCGTATACGTCTTTGTAACTTCCCTCGCAGCGTGTATTTCATCGTTTAAACATACAACTACTCCCATGCCGTATGATTCATCACATGTAGCCACCATGACTGACGATAGTACATTTCTTGGTCCGTCTGTACTAAGTTCGCTGATATTTCTCATAGATGCAGTTAAGACAACAGGTTTTTCTGTCTTCAGAACAAGGTCAAGAAAATAAGCAGTTTCTTCCAATGTATCCGTACCATGTGTTACAACAACACCATCGTAGTTTTTTTCCTCGAGTAATTCATCTATAGTTTTAGCAAGATTCCACATACTTGAAGGTGTCATATAAGGACTTGGTACGTTGGAAAACTCGTATAAATCAACATCAGCTATATCGTAAAGTTCAGGAATGTCAGTGACAAGCGCGTTACCTTTATCGAAAGGCACAACGGTTCTACCCTTTTTTACCATCGCTATAGTACCGCCAGTACTAACAATTACTATCTTTTTCCCCATTTTCTCCGACTCCTTTCAAATCAATAATATAAGTATCAGTACCAATATCTTTTCTTTCTTACTCTCATGCCTACAAGCACACCGTATATGAAACCACCAGCATGTGCCCAGTAGGCTACTCCTGTACCAGTGATGTCAGCAAGTAGACCGTTAGCAACTTGAATTATAAACCAATATGGAAGGTATATAAAAGCGGGAATTTCAACGATGAACGGTAGTATAAGAAAAACAAGCGAAACTATACGAGAATAATAAAATAATACAAAGTAAGCGCCCATCACAGCGGAAATAGCACCTGAAGCCCCAACAAGAGGATACGGAGAAAATGGGTTGAATATAATATGAAAAAAGAGAGCAAATATTCCACCAGTTATGTAAAATAATAGATATTTGAAATGACCAAAAGCATCTTCAACATTATCGCCAAATATTTTTAAAAACCACATGTTACCTATTATATGTGACCATCCCCCATGGACAAACATGTGAGTAAAAAGTGCAACAAAAGGAAAAACATAATACATCTGCTCCGGAACGAAACCGTATGTATAAAAAAATCCCTCAAGTGCAGTGCCTGAGAAATCCATTCCAGAAATGATTATTTCGTAGATAAAAACTAAGATGTTTACGGTTATTATCGCTACGTTAACAAAAGGTCTTTTTAAACTTGGGATTGTATCATATAATGGAAACATTTATAACCCCCTCCTAATAGGAAAATGTCAACCACTATAGACTAACCAATACTGTAAAATCCCAATAACCTCTCGCAAAAAATAGCCAGTAGTGTAGAATGCTTCAGACGATGGCAAATAATCAAGGTAGGAATTTCTAAAATCTATTGGCACATCAGCACTTGAATAATAGATTTTACTAAAGAATTTTTTAAACACCCACAAACTTCTTTTCATGTGTAAAGAACTTGTAACAAGTGTGATGGATGTATCGCCTATCAACTCACGAGTATATTTGCCATTCTCAAATGTGTTTCTTGCTTTATTTTCAATTATCACATCCTCCTCGGGAATACCAAAGCTGATAAGCACCTTTTTCATAAACAATGCTTCTGGTAGACCTTTATCCACAACTCCACCAGTAACGATTATCTTTCTTGGGTTTTTCTTATACAATTCCAAAGCTTTGTACAGTCTTATTAAAGCATGTTTACCTATTTCATACCTTTGGTCAAACTTATCGACACCACCACCAAGTACAACGATATATTTTCCGTTGTCTTCTGTGTCAGCTAGAACTAAGGATTTTGAGATAAAATACGCAAACCAATTTGAAGAAATAAGATACATTATTGTCGCAAATACCAAAAACAAGTATCTATCTTTTCTAATATTTTTCTGCATTGTATGCCAGACACTTTTATCGGTTCTTGAATAAAAAATAAAGATGATGGAGAAAGTGGTTACAAAAATTCCTGGAATAGTTATAAACGCACTTACTATTTTGAACAGATGCAGCAGATTATTCACCTCTGGTATTTCGAAAATATTTTTGAAGTGCTACCTCATCGATTATTAACCTTTCCTTTCTATCTGACTGTAGTTTTTCATATTCTAAATAACGTTCTTTGAGTTTCTCAAAACTTTTCCTTTCTGTTCTTTTTTCAAGAAAGTTTCTTAGAATATTTTCTTCTTCCAATTTTAGATTAGATAACCTGTCGCTTAATAACTTAATGTAATCATTGTACATTCTCAAAAGGTACAATAAAAAACTAACCTGCGCACCACTTTGTGAAGTGCGCAGCTGATCTTCTATTTCTTTTCTTGTCATTTGTGTTTTCTCAATTTCTTCTTCTACTTGTCTAATTCTAAGACGCACTTTGTTTAGTTGATCTTTTAAAATTTCCTCTTCCCTTTTTCTAAGAGACAAGATTTTCTCTAATCTGAACACGTCAGACCTCTTTCTCAAATTTAAGAGTATTTACTTTTAAGAAATACAGAAAACATATCAACTAAGATCTGAAGTATCTTCTTACTCACTTCTGAAAAGCTTTTGGCTTCAAAATTATCAAGTGAAATTATCACAAGTCTTTTTTCACCTATTTTTACACTTCCAACCAACGGTACGAAATTTGGGTCTGTGACACCAGCTTTTTCCCACAATTCTTTCTGTGGACTTTTTAAGTTAGTTTTATATGCTTCTTTTAGTTCCATGACTCTATTTTCGCCAATTAAAGGACCGTAATTATCCTCAGAAGACTTAATTGTTGTGTTTTTAACCTCTTCACTATAGTTATGAACAGCCACACATTTGTAAGTATCTCCATCAAGTAACCAAATAGACGCTTTTTGCGCTTCTGGTACCAATTTCACAAGTTCGCTTAACATTGTCTGTAAAAAACTCTCCAAGGTTACATTTTGCTCCCATAAACCTATCAGTTTTATGAGACTCTCGAAACTGTTAAACATATCTTTATAAATCTTCTGAGCTTGTAAAAATCTAATGGAGGCTAATACATGTGAACTTAAAAAAGTCGATAGAGCTTTTCCTATACTTATGTACTGCTCAGGAATGTGTACTATAAATTTATAGTTTTCAACTGGTATTACTTGATATGTTTTCTTTTCCAATGTGAACATTTTAATTTCATTTATAGATTTAGCCTTTTCAACAATCTTTGGATTATCATTGCCTATGATGTAGTGATTGTCTTTTAACAACATGACAGCTATGTCTGGATACTCTGCATGGAATCTTTTTGAAAGCTCGATTACGAATTTTGTAACATCGCCTTCGGAGGCACTGAGAGACTCGATTATTATCTGTTCGACAAAAGATTGGAGTTTATAGAGAGTTTGTTCAAGTATTTTTTCGGTTATATCAAACATTATACCCGCAACTCCATACGAGCCCGTGCCGAGTCTTATAGGCATTCTTTGGATGCTAAAGTGTCTTCCGTTTATAACTTTCTCATGTGTAAGATTTCTTCTTGTTTTCATAACTTTTTTATCAATTTCATCGATTTGTTCGTCTCCAAGTATTTCTGATTCGAATTTTCCAACAAGTTTTTCTTCAGTCAACTGGAGCAAATTTTCCAATTCTTTATTTATCCATATGTACCTGCCTTTGTTATCCTTTATGAAAGCCGGAGCCGGAAGTCTTTCAAAAAATTGTTGTAAGAAGTATAAATATCTCATGCCGTTACCTCCTCCATTTTAACTTCCAATACTTTTGATATACCATCAACCATTGTTACACCGTGAACTATATCTCCTGCCTCCATGATAAGTTTGTTGTGTGTTATAACGATAAATTGTGATTGTTCATTTTCAAGCAATCTTCTGAATTTTTCAGAGTTGTAATCATCAAGTGGTGCGTCGACTTCGTCAAGCACGTAAAATACACCCTTGTTTGCCTCCAACATCGCCATTATCAATGCGATACCAACAAGTGCTTTTTCTCCCCCGGATAATAACTGAAGTTTTTGCACTCTTTTTCCTGCCTTTGAAATACTTATTTCTATTCCTGATTCGAGTATATCACCATCATCTAAGATTCTCATTCCTCCAGTCCCGCCGTAAAAGAGTGTTTCTATGTAAGACTTGAATGCACTATTTATTAAATTGAATGTTTTCAAAAATTGTTCGCGTGCCTGGGCATCAGTTTGTTCAATTAACTGTTCCAATTTCCTTTTTGCTTCTTCAAGATCGAGCTTTTGTTTCATCAACTCGTTGTATTCTGCCTCGACATTCTTGTATTCTTCTATCGCTGTTGTGTCAACTGTTCCAAGCATTTTTATTTTGTTTTCTGTATCTTTAATCTCATTACCAAGCTCGTCCAGTTTTTCTGGTTCTATCTCGATAGGTTCACGATATTCTTCCGGAATATTTGATATTCTAAACGATATTTCCTGCAATCTCATTTCTGTTTCGTGAACTCGTTCTTTTATTGCTTCAATTTGTGTTTTTACCTCCCGTATTTCTTGTTCAAGCGATTGTAGTTGTTGTAGCTTTTCCTCTTTTCCTGTTTTCTTCTCCCTAATATCGGCAAATATATCTTGTGCGGTATTTTTCAACGTTTCAAGTTCTCTATCATTTTCTATTAATAATTTCTTTGTTTCGTCTATTTGTTCTTCCAGTTTGGAGATAGTTGATTTTAAGTCAGTGAGTTCAAATTTTATTTCTTGTATTCTTGCTTTTATTCTATCACTTTCCGCATCATACTGAATCTTTCTTTCAAGTAGATTTTTGACCTCTGCCCTGTGCGTTGCAATAGATTCGTTAAGTTGCTCAAGTTTTTTCCTATGTTCGTCAAGTTCCTTTGAAAATGTATTTACATTGTCTTGAAGTATCTTCTTTTTTGCTTCGAATTCCTTAAGCTGATTCTCAAGATTTTCAATTCTTGCCACATTTCCTTCGTATTTTGCATTGTACTCAGCCTCAAGTTTTACAAGATCAAACAATTCATTCCTGACTTCTTTAAGTGCTTTTTGTAGCTCTTCAAGTACTCTTTTCGAGGAAATTGTTCTACTTGATATTGTGACAAGCTCTTCTCTAAGGATGTTCATACTATCTTGAAGCTGTCTTAATTCTTGAGTTATCAATGCTATTTCATCTTCTATTAGTTGTCTTTCGTTATCAATGATTTTTATTTCTTCTTCAAGGGTTTTCAATCTAACCCTTCGTGCAATTATGGAGTTCGAGTAATCCTCCTTCGAACGTCCACCTGTCATAGCACCTCTACCTGAGATTAGTTCACCCTCGAGTGTAACAACTCTCGAACGAAGATTGTACTTCCGTTTCAGGTATATGGCTGAATCTATATCTTTGACTATAATATCATTTCCAAAAAGGTAATATGATAAAGTCTCATACTCTTTAGGAACTCTTAATAGTTTTGCGGCGTATCCTACAAAACCATTTTCTTTTTCTAAACTATCTATTGGTGAAAACGAAGAGTCTATGAGATCAAGAGGAATAAATGTAGCCCTACCGTATTCGCCAACTTTTAAGAATTCTATGATTTGCTTTCCATCTTCAGCTGTTTTAACAACAACATGTTGTGCTGCTCCACCGAGAAGGGTTTCGTAGGCTGTAGAGAGTGATTTATCAAAATCAATTAAATTTATTACAACATCTATCAATCCGTTGAATATGTCTTTATTTTCAAAAATCTTTCTAATTGCGTGACCAAATCCTTGGTATTCGCTGATTTGTCTTTTTATCACCTCTATCTCTGCTTTTAACTCTCTGTATTTCTTAACAATGTTCTCAAGTTCTGAGGCTTTTTGTTCTTTTATTTTGTTGTATTCATCAATCGAACTTCTGATGGTTTCCAACTCTTTTACCAATTCATTTTCTTTCTCGACAATCTCAAGAAGATGTTTTTCAAGATCATTAATTTCCTCTTCTAGCTCTGTTTTTCGTGTTTCTTTACTAAGCCTTTGGTTGTGAATCATTTCTAATCTGTGTTTTATGTCTTGATTATTCTCGTTTAAACGTACAATTTCGTTGTGAATTTTTGACAAACTTCGCTCTAATTCTTCGTACTCTTGCTTTTTTTTCAATATTTCTTTCTCTTGCTCTGTGTACTGAGCATAGATCTTGTTTTTCTCTTGTTCAAGGTTTGAAAGTGTACTTTGTTTTTCGGAAAGTTCTTCCGATATCTTGGACACAATGAGTTTTATCTCTCCGTCCCTGTTTCTTAAGGAATTTATCTCTTCGTTGAGCATGTCAGTACGTGTGGTGAGTTCTATGTATTTACTCTCCAATTCGCTCAGCTTTTTACTAAACTTTTCTTTTATCTCAAGTAATTGATTTTCACGAATCTTAAATTCTTCGAGTGTTTTTGTGTAACTTTCCATCTCTATGTCTATTTGGTTGAATTCATCTTTCAGAGTTGACCAATTAATCTCAAGCTGAGCTAAGTGTTTGAGCTTATCTTTTAAAATGTTATTTAGTTCTTTATGGTAACTTTCCATGTCTGCTAATCTTTGTTTCTCAAGATTATATACTCCGCCATAGTAAGTTTTTTTAAGATTATCAAGTTGCCGAGAGTATTCTATGTACCTCTCTGCTCGTTTTGCTTTTAAGTAAAGTGATTTTCTATTCTTGTCAACTTCAAATAATACGTCGCTAATTCTGTTAAGGTTTACCTGGGTTGAATCAAGCTTGGAAATGGCTTCTTTTTTCTTCTCTCTGTATATACCAACACCCGCAATTTCTTCTATCATTACCCTTAAAGATTCTGGTGTTGCAGAAACGATTTTATCTATCTGCCCTTGCCCTATTATTGAATATGGGTTCTTACCATAACCATGTTGCATAAGAAAATCTCTTATGTCCTTCAATCTAACAACATCTCCGTTTAGTAAATACTTGCTTGTTCCATCTCTTGAGAGCTCACGAGACACAGTAATCTTTTCATTTCCATCTTCAAAGACAAGCTCAACATAGGCACTTTGGGATGGAGGTCTTTTTTCATTCCCCCAAAAAACAACATCCTCCCGTTCTTGCGCTCTTATTTCTTTCATCGACTGTTCACCAAGTACCCATCTTATGGCATCAACCACGTTAGATTTGCCTGAACCATTTGGTCCAACGATAACAGTTATTCTGTTGGACATCTCAAGTCGTACTGGATCTGCAAATGACTTGAACCCTTTTATGAAAATTTCTCTTAAAACCACCACTTACCCTCCCAGTTAAGATCGCGTTTCTTATTGCAAAGAGAGTTCTCTGACTATGTTTTGCGAAATGTTGTAGATATCCCCCGCTCCTACAAATATATAAACACTGTTGTTATCGTAACTAAGTTTTTTTAGATCTTCAAGTTTTTCAACAAAATTTGCTTTTGAGATTTGCTGAATTATTTTCTTTGCACTAACACCGTTCTTTGTTTCAAATGCTCCATAGACTTCTGTTATATAAATTTCATCGGCTCTTTCTAAAATAGATTTAAACCTCTCAGCTTCTCTTTTAAACCGTGTATATCTGTGAGGTTGGAATATAAGTACTATTTTCCTATCTGGATAAACTTCTCTTGCTGTTTTCAAAAGTACCTCGATTTCGTCCGCTGTGTGAGCATAATCGTCGACCACTGTAAGTTTTTTGACAGGATCGTCATAACTGACGTTAAACCTTCTACCAGGTAGTTGGAAATCTTCAAAAGAATCAAGAACAGCTTGTAAATCGTACCCTATGCTCGAAAGCAAAGATATAACAGCCAAAGCGTTTAGTGCGTTGTGGTATCCAGGAACAGGTAAGAAAAATTTCTTCTCTCCCCATGGCGTTAAAATAGTAACAGTTTGGTAGAATCCTTCTTGTTTTCTTTCTACAAGTTTAAAATCTCCTGAATAAACACCAAAAGTGGTATCTCCATGGAATTTTTTCTCATCGGCGAATGTAACAACAAATTTTGAGTTTTTCATAAGTGTCTTGAAACTTTCATAATAGTGTTCAAGATTTTGGTAGTTTTCGATATGGTCTTCCCTTATGTTAGTAATTATCAAATACTCTGGTGTGAAGAGCTCATAGCCTGGTTGGCTTTCATCAAGCTCATAAACCGCTATGTCGTTCTTTCCAGCTCTGTAATTTCCATGTTCTAACTTGTTATGCAAAGCTCCAAGAAAAACATATGGATCTACTCCAAGATTGATAAGGCAGTTTGCAAGCATTGATGTTGTTGTTGATTTGCCATCTGTACCTGTAACCGCAAATCCTTTAAATGGGCTCAAAACGTTTCTAAAATGATCTATTCTCATTGTTATTTTTATACCCAATTCCTGTGCTCTTACATATTCAGGATTGTCTTTTGAAATCGCCGGTGTAACTATCAATTCATCTAAATCCTCAACGATATTAGTTGATTCATGGTTATAATAAACCTTTATGCCTATTTTTTCAAGGTACTTTGTACGTTCCGAACTGTACGGATCACTTCCAGAGACAATATTACCTAAGAAATGTTCATGCATAGCTTGGGCACTCATACCAATTCCACCAATACCAACAAAATACACCTTTTTTACTAAGTTTGCTTGCTTCTTTTTGCCTTCTTGGCTGCAAAATTCCATCTTTACGCCTCCGTTTCTTCATTTTGCTTTATTAACACGTTGAGTATATCAGATATTTAAACTTTTGCAAATTGAGTCAACTATTCTGCAAGCTGGATTTTCTCTTTCTTCAAAATTTCGTCCCTTTCGAATAAGATCTTCTATAATATTCACAACTTGTTCTCTGTTGTAATCGATTTCTCTAATCATAACTCCTAATTTTTCTTTTTCAATTATCTTCGCGTTTACAATTTGATGAGATTCCGTTGAACCTTCCCATGGAATAACTAAAGCTGGAACATTAAAATGTATTAATTCGGATATTGTTGTTGCACCTGCACGGGTTATAGCAACATCAAAGACCTCCAATATGCATACATGTTTTCTATATAATCTTTCACCTCAACATTTTTAGGGATTTTGCCATCCAACTTCTTACCACCAGTTGAGAGAATAAAATGAACGTTTGGCATTGCCTGAGCAATTTCTAAGGTTATTTTGTTTAGAAACTCACTTCCACCGCTCCCACCTATGGTTATTACGGTTGGATGTGGTAACTGTACTCTCCCTTCCCGTGCCCATATTGGATTCCCGGTAACTTCTATCTTATTCTGTACGTTCTTTGGAAATCTTTTTGCGGCCTCTTCAAAGGCAAGATAAACTTTTTGTGCAAATTTCGAGATAGCAACATTCGCTTTACCTGGAATAGTGTTCTGTTCTTGAACAAACACAGGAACGTGAAGTTTTTTTGCCGCCTTAGAAACTGGATAGCTCACGTACCCACCCGTTACATAAACAAAATCTGGTGAAAATTCTTTGAGCTTTTGCTCAACTTTTTTGGTGTTAGATATTAATCGTGTAAACCTTAAGATATTTTCGGGATGAAAGATAGGTCGTACAAGCCCTTTAATTTGAAACGAATATCTTTGGAACTCGGGATGCACATTTGGTAAGAGTCTTTCTTCTATCTTTCCGTACACACAAAAGTACAGAACTTCGACATCGTATCTTTTTTGAAATTCTTCTAAGACAGCTATATTTGGATAAAGGTGTCCACCTGTAACCCCACCAGCTGCCACAATTTTGATTCTTTTCCTATCCTTTTTCTCAATCATTCATTATCATTCCTTTTCTCCTTCCTCGGTGTAAAAAGGTTTCTTTTCCTCTTTGTTAGTTAATCCTGACAGTATAATCCCGAATCCTGCAAGAAGAGACATAATAGAACTACCTCCAGTACTCAAAAATGGTAGTGGTATACCGGTAACTGGAAGGAATCCAGAAAAAACACCAAGGTTTATTGTAACATGAAGTAGTATAATTGTTGCGTAAGACCATGTGAATACTTTAACAGCAACGTCATCAATGTAACTTGCAACTTTCATTAAAGCGTAGGAGAGGAAAAGATACACAATGCTTACCATCAATATCCCAAAAAATCCCCAATCTTCGCCGATAACAGCCAAAATAAAGTCACTTTCGGCTTCCGGTACGTATACCTTCAACCATCCGTTCGCTATTCCAGCCCCTGTTGCTCCAGAATTTTTTAAAGTTCTAAGTGCTATGTCTACCTGCGGGGCAATCGAACCACTGAAAAAGTAACGTAATCGTCCGAGTTGATAACTGTGCAAAAAACCAAACATTGAGGCAATTATAATGGATAATAAGACCAAAAAGAAGGATATTATAAAATACCTCAGTTTTGCACCACCATAGTACAAAGTGACTAAAGATACCATCAGTGTCAACAAAGCTGTACTGAGGTTTGGTTCTATAAATATCAACACTACGTAGACAAGGGAAAAGACGATGGGTAACAAAAAGCCTTTTAAGAAAGTATTCATCACTTTGTCGTTTTTCTTCACATAAATTGAAAGAAAGAGTATAATCAAGATTTTTGCAAGTTCAGATGGTTGAAATGTAAATCCCCCCATTGTAATCCATCGATGAGCACCGTTCATCGAAGGAAAAGCAAATACAGCTGCCAGCAAAATTATACCTAAGCCATAAAGAAAGTTTGAGTATCTTTCGTATATGTGGAAAGGCACGTTCATTGCTAAAAAAAATACAACAAGCCCTGCCGCAATATTAATAATATGTTTTGTGAAAAAATTGCTATCAATACCAAGAACACTTTCCTTTGCTATATCGAGGCTGTACATGGATATTGCACCTACAACGAAAAGAACTAAATAAGAAGTTATTATGATAATTAATTCTTGTCTCATCCAAAATACTCCTCCCAAATATTTATGAGTGTAACAAAAAACAAATTACTAAAATCCATACCTTTATCGGACAAACGTGAACCATCGAAAAAATCAAACCTTTGCTTTAATTTTTGCAAAACCGCTGATACATCAACACCAGTTTTGTTTCTAATTACATCTATTTTCGTTCCCCATTTTGTTCTAAGATTCATAAAAAGTGTTTCTAAAGCCTCTCGTTCGGGTGTATTTAGTGATTCGTACGAGCGTGGAAACTTTCCCTCTAGTATGCTGATAAAATAATCAGAAAACTTTTCGTAATTGTTGTATCTAAGAAATCCTAAGTGACCTCCGGATGCTATACCCAAACCGATGTAATCATCGTTGTTCCAGTACTTTATATTGTGTTTACAGTACTTACCACCGAGCGAAAAATTGGATATCTCATACCTCTCATAGCCAATATTCTTTAAAGCCTTTAAGAACTCATCATATCTTTGATAAGTTTGTTCGTCTGGTTTTTTGAGAAAACTGTTCCCATTTTCATTATGCACTTCCAACATGTAAACAGAGACGTGGTCTGGAAGGAAATCGTTTACAAATTGGACGTTGTTTTGTATGGTTTTCCATGTTTCTCCAGGTAAACCGACAATGAAATCCACATTGATATTTTCAAAAAATCTACGAGCTATATCGTATTTTCTTATAAATGTTTCAAAATCGTATAATCTACCGGATCTCTTTAAAACTAAATCATCAGAGCTTTGCAATCCCATGCTTAGTCTGTTAATACCGATCGATTTGTAAAACTGTGCGAGCTCTTTTGTAAAACTCTCTGGATTTACTTCAACTGTGATCTCGTTAAGAGTTCCTCCGTAAGATGTTAACTTTTCCAAAATTTTTTTGATGTCTTTTTCTGGAAAAATACTAGGGGTTCCACCACCAATGTAGATTGTATCAATACCTTCAGATAAGTATTCACTGTACATTTCAATTTCTTTTAGCATGTAATCGGTGTATTCATCAAAGTTGTTTTCCACATAACTTGTAAAGTCACAGTAGATGCATCTTTTTTTACAAAAAGGGATATGAATGTACACTCCTATCCCTTTACCATTCTGTTTAGTCATTGGCTTTTTTCATCTCCAAAGTTAGATTCCAGAAAATTTTACTTTGAAATAGCCTACGTTGTTTTGTATTATTAGATCACCTTCAATTGGTGAAAGAAAACGGAACCAAACGCCATACTTAAGGTTTTCAGAAGAAGGAACGTACGTTCCATAAGCAGAAAAGAAGAACCTGAAATCAAAAACCTCTATGAATATTCTACCTCCCAATACTCCAACTATTCTATTCTCATCAAAATCCCAACCTACGTTTACTGTGGCTCCTTGCTCCAGGGATTTGTCACTGAATACGAAAAATCCCAAAGAGTATATGTTGCCAATCTGCAGAAAACTAAGCTGAATAGTATCTATATTTGCAAATCCACGTTTAATACTTATGTTAACTTTGTTGTCACCGATTTTCTGGAACGAAAACCCTTCGTAATTTAATGCAAAAGGACCTATCGTGCCATCACCAACAGGAATAGCAGGGAGTGCGAACCAAGTTTTTGAATATTCAGATTGCATTGTTTGAAGCGAAGATATATAGTAAGTTCTTTCAAAACCTGTCGATGGAATTGAGTAACTTTCATATCCAATTGTCAGTACAACGCCATACGTCTGACCAACGAATGCTAAAAGATTGAAATAGCTTTTGTCGATTTGTCGTTTCATTGTAATAAATCCAAGTTTGTAAGATTCACTGCGAACGTTTTCATCGAATAGTCTCAGTCCAAAAGCGTATTTCATGTTTTCAATTACAATTGACATATTCCACAGGTTCAAAGAAAACGAATTGTAAATTCCTTGTGCCTCTGGAACAAATGTTTGAGCATTTAAGTTTGATGATAAAGATAATGCAAAAATGAAAACAAGAAATTTCATTTTATCTCTCAGTTTTGTTTTCATTGTAATCCCCCCTTAGTTAATTTGGAATCAATTTCCCTTAAGAAGTTTGTTTAATATTTCGTTGACGATCTTTGGGTTAGCTTTGCCTTTTGTTTCTTTCATGACCTGTCCAACCAAAGAAACTAAACAATCCTTCTTTGCCTTTTCTAAATGTCTCTACTTGCTGAGGATTGCTTTCAATAACTTTTTTTGCTATTTGTTCTATCAGTTCGTAATCGTCAACTTGTTTTAAACCTTTCTCTTCCACAATAAGCTTAGGTTTTTTGCCAGTTAATGCGCTCTCCTCAAATATACTTTTTGCAATGTTTCTGGAGATGACACCGCTTTTCATTAGATCAAATAGTTCAACAAAATCTTTTTCAGTGATCTTGATGTTTTCCTTACCGTGCTCGGTGTACAATCTAAATAACTCTGTCAAAAACCAATTAGCAGTTTCTTTTGGATCATTTGTGTTTTCGACAACCTTTTCATAAAAATCAGCGATTTCTTTGTCTTCAACAAAGGTCCACGCGTCTTTTTCCGATAAGTTGTATTTTTCCATAAATCTTTTCAGTCTCTCGTCAGGTAGTTCTGGTAAAGTTTTTTTGATCTTTTGTATATACTCACTTTTTATCAACACTGGTGGTATATCTGGCTCTGGGAAGTATCTGTAATCGTGAGCTTCTTCTTTACTTCTCATGCTGACGGTTGTTTTGGTATTTAAATTCCAACCTCTTGTTTCCCTTTCCACTTCTTTTCCCTCTTCCATTAAAGAAACAATTCTCTCAAATTCGTATTCGAGAGCTTTTTCAACAAACTTGAAAGAGTTAATGTTCTTTACTTCGACTTTGTTACTTTGTTTACCTGTTTTGGTGTCTAAAACTGATATGTTAGCATCACATCTCATTGCACCTTTTTCCATATCTCCACTACTAACACCAAGGTATCTGAGTAATGTCCTAAGTTTTTCCATAAACAATCTCGCTTGCTCTGGAGATTCTATATCCGGTTCTGTTACAATTTCAGTAAGAGGAATTCCACATCTATTCATATCAACAAGAGAATAATCAGCTTCAGTAATGTTCTCACCGGAATGTAGTAATTTTCCCGCATCTTCTTCAAGATGAATCCTTCTAATCCTCACAATCTTTCCGTTAACGTCTAGATATCCATGCTCTGCAACTGGGTAAAAAAATTGTGTAATTTGATAACCTTTGGGGAGATCTGGATAAAAATAATTTTTTCTATCGAACCTTGTATATTCGTTTATTTTGCAATTCAAAGCAAGCGCAAGTTTAATCCCAAGTTCATACATTTCCTGCGAAGGCACTGGCAAAGCACCAGGTTGCCCCGTGCATACTGGACAAATCGAAGTATTCGGTTCCATTTCGAAAACATCTGCACTACAATTGCAGAAAGCTTTTGTTTTAGTATTGAGTTGAACGTGTATCTCAAGACCTATTACTGGTCGGTATCTGAAAAGGTCCATATAGTCACCTCCAAATCTTAGAAAATGTGAAAGCCTATCAACAAAATTTAGAATTTAGGCACAACATCTTTTTAAATTTTAATTTTTCTTTCAATATGGTCTGCGAATCCAAGCAACTTTGCATCAGAAAATCTTGGACCAATAATTTGAATTCCAACTGGAAGACCGTTTATCTGGTCAAAAGGAATGCTTATAGCCGGCAACCCTGCAAGATTTGCTGGAATAGTAAATATATCCATCATATAATAAACAAGTGGTTCGGAAACAGAACCTATTTTAAATGCAACGGTTGGTGAAGTGGGTGTTACTATAAAGTCGTAATTCTCAAAAACTTCTGAAAATTTATTCGATATTACTCTTCTAACCTTTTGTGCTTTTTCAAAGTACGCATCATAATAGGCTGCACTTAAAGTGAATGTTCCTATGAGTATTCGTCTTCTTACTTCTTCGCCGAATCCATATCCCCTTGTTTTTTCATACATTTGACTCAAAGAATCGGAAGAAATTCTTAAGCCATACTTTACACCGTCAAACCTGGAAAGGTTTGAACTAACTTCTGCTGGAGCGATTATGTAGTACGTCGCAATCGAATATTTTATCTCGTCCATGTTTACAATGTCAACTGTGTGACCGAGTTTTCTTAGAAGTTCCATAAACTCCTCTGTTTTATTCTTGATACCTTCTTCTACACCTTCCGAAAAAGACTGTTTTGCGACTGCTATTTTCATTTTCGGCAAGTCTTTGTTGATAAACTCAGTGAAATCGATCTTTCTATCGACCGTAGTCGAATCGTTCTCATCTTTACCAGCAATAATATTCATCAATATTGCGCTATCTTCAACCGTCTTTGTTATAGGTCCTATTTGATCGAGTGAGGAAGCAAACGCTACGAGTCCATATCTTGAAACCAAACCGTAAGTTGGTTTAAAACCTACAACTCCACAAAATGCAGCAGGTTGCCTAATTGAGCCTCCCGTGTCACTTCCAAGTGCGGCTATTACCTCTCCGGAAGCAACGGCAGCAGCAGAACCCCCACTGCTACCACCTGCTACCCTTTCAACATCGTGTGGATTTTTTGTTGGACCAAATACAGAGTATTCTGTACTTACTCCCATGGCAAATTCGTCAAGGTTTGTCTTTCCTATAAATGAAAAATTGTGATCTCGTAATTTCTTGATAACTGTTGCATCAAATGGCGCAATAAAACCTTTTAGGATTTTAGAAGCGCAAGTAGTCTCCAGCCCTTTAACATTTATGTTGTCCTTTATTCCTATTGGAATACCACTACCAGGTTGCTTATTTACACTTATAAATGCGTTGAGGACCTTGTCTTCCTCATTGATAATTTCCAAAGACCTTTGAACTAACTCGTCCGAATCGTGATACATTTGAACATACTTCATTGCATCTTTCAAAGTGAGCTTTTTAAACAATTGTTTATCGAGACTTCTTTCCAAAACAAACACCTCCTTATCACTTATTGAAATTATACCATAATTATTGTTGAAGTTGATAGTTTTGTGTTAAAATATATGTACTTATGACTATTAACACATCCATGAACAGGGGGTCAAAGTTTGATGTTTATCGAAAAGGCTGATAAGTATTACTATCATTATCCTTTTCCTGTTGCAATCGTCGGAGTGATGCACAACAATAAAGTTAACTTCATGGCTGCGGCATGGCATACTCAAATTTCTTTTTCACCACCATTATACGGTGTTGCTATCTCGCCCAAAAGATTCACTAATAAACTGATGGAGCGATCCAAAGCATTTTCATTGTCTTTCCTTAAATATGAAGATTACAAAATTTCTGGGTTTGTTGGAAGAACATCGGGGAAAGATTTTGAAAAAGATAAGCTTTTTGATATAAATTATATCGAGGGAAGAAAATTAAATGTTCCAGTAATTAAAAATGCTGTTTGTTGTTATGAATGTAAGGTGATAGACCATAGAACCTACGGCGATCATATACTTTATGTCGGTGAAATCGTTGGAATACACTATGACGATGAGTTTTTCGACAAGGGGATTAGCAAAGGGCTCTTGCTTTACGCAGGTAATGATATGTACATTACAACAAAAGAAGATTCTATTGTAAAATTTGGTAAAGAAGAAGTGGAAGAAATACTTAGAGCAAAGTTTAAAGGGCAATGATATAATATAAAATAAAAATGATTTGTTAATGATTATCAATTGTCTTGTCTTTTAGGAGGGGAGAGTATGAGGATATTCCTTGATACTGCAAATATCGATGAAATTCGCCAGGGAGTTGAGTGGGGAGTTGTTGATGGGGTTACAACAAATCCAACATTGATAGCAAAAGAAGGTGTGGATTTTGAAAAGAGAATAAAAGAGATCTGTGAGCTTGTTCAAGGACCCGTTTCTGCTGAAGTCATATCCTTGAAATGGGAAGAAATGGTTGAAGAAGCAAGAAGATTGTCGGCTATTGATGAATATGTAGTTGTCAAAATACCTATGACACCAGACGGCATAAGAGCTGTAAAAGTACTATCTGCGGAAGGAATAAAGACGAATGTTACGCTTGTTTTCAGTGCTAATCAAGCACTTCTTGCAGCAAAAGCTGGAGCAACTTACGTTAGTCCGTTTATTGGTAGGATGGATGATAACGGTAACGATGGTCTAAGATTATTAGATGAAATTATTCAGGTATACTCTAATTATGGATTTGAAACAGAAGTTATCGCAGCAAGTATTAGACATCCAATGCATGTAGTTGAGGCAGCTATGATAGGTGTTGACATTGCCACGGTACCTTTTGAAGTTTT
>JBCNVJ010000226.1:0-16894 GCA_039630255.1 Fervidobacterium sp.
AGAAGGTGGGTTAAGATGTTTTTTTTCAAAAGAAGAGAAAAAACTGAACACGAGCTCGAGTTGAATCCTTTTTACAAAGATAAAAACGCACTCGTTGTGTACATCAAGTGCAATAGATGCGGAGAAGTTTTCAGAAGTCATTTAAGAATTGGATATGATTTTATAATAAACTACGATGACAGAAGTGCACCTTTTATGATAGATAAAGTTTACGTTGGCTCTAAATGTCCTAACAAAATCGAATTGAAAGTAAAATTCACTGGCTCTTATAAGCCAGTGAGCATCGAAATAGATGGTGGAAAGTTTATATCAAAAGAAGTATATGAAAAGGAGGCAGAGAGATGAGAAGACTTTTCACAAGCGAAAGTGTCACGGAAGGACACCCAGACAAGATGGCAGATCAAATCAGCGATGCCATCTTAGACGCGATTATTGCAGAGGATCCAAAAGCACGTGTAGCTGTTGAAACACTTTTAACAACAGGTGTTGCTGTTGTTGCCGGCGAAGTAACAACAAAGGCTTATGTAGATGTTCAGGACATTGTTAGAAAGACTGTACTCGACATTGGTTACACAAGAGCAAAGTACGGTTTTGATGGTGAAACATGTGCTGTTCTTTCCTCAATTCACAGTCAGTCACCGGACATCGCGCTTGGTGTTGACGAAGCAGCTGAGTTTAAAGAAGGTCAAAAGGCTGAAGATGAACTTGAAAAAGTCGGTGCTGGTGACCAAGGCATGATGTTTGGATACGCAACGAACGAAACTGAAGAATTTATGCCATTACCGATTATGCTTGCGCACAAACTTGCCATGAAACTTGCAGAGGTTAGAAAAACTGGCGTCGTTCCATTTCTCAGACCAGATGGAAAGACTCAAGTTACAGTGGAATATGACGAAAATGATAAACCGATAAGGGTTGACACAGTGCTTATCTCTACCCAGCACGAACCAAATGTAACCATACCAGAGATTAAAGAAGCACTTGTTAAACACGTAATTGAACCTGTGATACCAGAAAGTTTAAGAGACAGTAAGCTTAGGCTACTTGTTAACCCAACTGGAAGGTTTGTTCTCGGAGGTCCTTCGGCCGACACAGGATTAACTGGTAGGAAGATAATAGTTGATACATACGGTGGAGCAATACCACACGGTGGAGGAGCATTCAGTGGAAAGGATCCAACAAAAGTGGATAGATCCGCACATTACTTTGCAAGATACGTTGCAAAAAACGTTGTTGCTGCAGGTCTTGCTGATAAGTTCATGATCCAAGTTGCTTATGCTATAGGTGTTGCAAGACCAGTTTCCATAATGATTAACACTTACGGAACAGCAAAGGTGGATGAAGAAAAACTCCTTAAAGTTATAACAGAACTTTTTGATTTCCGACCTGGTGCTATTATAAAGAAGCTTAACTTACTCAGACCGATTTACAGAAAGACAGCTGCTTATGGTCATTTTGGTAGAAACGATCCAGATTTCACATGGGAAAAGACTGATATGGTCAGGGAATTAAAAGCAGCGTTTAATTTGTAATTTCCAAAATTGAGGAGGGAAATAGGATATGCCAAATATAAAATCTGCTGAAAAAAGGGTACGTGTTTCTGAAAAAAGGAGAATATTGAACAAAGCATATAAAACGAGTATGAAAAATAAGATAAAAGCAGTGTTGACCGCAATCGCCCAGAAAAAATCTGTAGAGGAAATTCAGGAACTTTTCAAAAAAGCTCAGAGTGCTATAGATAAAGCAGCCAGAAGGGGCGCGATACACAAAAATCAAGCAAGTAGGAGGAAATCAAGATTGGCAGCTAAGGTTAAAGCTTACATAGCTGCTAAAGAACAAGGGGTGTAACGATGTCATTCTACTACGTTATGGAACTTGAAGTAAGTGAACAGCGAGCTGATTTTGCACTGAAAAACCCTGAACTCGTCGAATTTGCAAATTCGAAAGGTTGTAAACTTGTGTATGAAAATGGAGCATTGGTTATACAGTTTCCTGAAAATGAGGATTTAGATGAAGAGGTTATGGTTGAAATACTCAAAGTATTGAAGATACCGGTTAAGGCAAAAGAGTATATTTACGAGAATGGTAGCAAGATAGAGATATTTTCAGGAAAGCTTGACCCACAACATCCACTTGGTCAATCAAAGGAAGAACTCCAAGAGCGCACTATTGAAAGTATTGAAGAGGAAGAGGAGGAAATAAAAAACTCCTACGAAGAATTACTTGATGATATGGAAGAAGAAGCTGATGAGGAATAACATGATAAAAATCTAAATAATCCCCTCCAAAAATTTGGAGGGGATTTTTATCATATTTTGAATCTCTTTATGTAATCGTTCAATGTTTGTACGGCATTTGCAAGTTCATCTGAGTAGCTTTTGACTTCGTTTATTTGCTCAGCCTGATTAGAAATTTGCGCAGCCATTTCTTCTATATCGTGTTCGACCTCCTGTACATTCTTGGTTACCTTATCCATAGCCGCACTAACTTCTTCAGTTGCTCCGCTTTGTTCTTGCGCTGTAGCTGCAAGGTCTGTTGTCATCTTGGATACTTCCTCTATCTTTGTAATCAGAAGCTTGAGACTTTCTCCTGCGGCTTTAACTGTGGATACATAGCCATCAACTCTTTGGCTTACGTTTGTTGTTACTTTCTCAACCTTCTTTGCCTGTTCACCTATCTTGCCAAGAATTTCTGCAATCTTTTTTGTTGCTTGCCTACTTTCTTCAGCAAGCTTTCTGATCTCATCGGCAACAACGGCAAAACCTCTTCCTGCTTCTCCTGCTCGTGCTGCTTCTATAGCTGCATTCAAAGCTAATAAGTTCGTTTGTTCTGCAATACTTGATATAGTGTCTACAATCTCTCCAATTTGATTTGAAAATCTTGTAAGCTCAATTATGGCCGTTAGCGATTCACCCATACCTGTCCTAATATCTGCCACGGAATGCTCAACTTCTAACATCTTGTCAGATACATTATTAACGTTTTCCCTCATAAGTTCTGCGCTTTGGGAAAGTTTTTCAGAATATCTTGCAATGTTTTGTGCACCAGCTGCTATCTCTTCCATTCCACTGTTAGCTTCTTCAGTTGCTGCTGCAATATCTTGAACCTCAAGTGTTGTCTTCTGAACTGTTTCCTTAGAACTTGACGCAGCTTCGGCTGAATTTCGTGCCAAATCATCAAGCATGAATGAAACAGAAGAAACTTGCGTGCTTAGTTTCATAACTTCAGCAACGGTCTGTTTGAAGCTTTCAATTAGTAATTTAAACGCATGTCCAAGTTTAGCAATCTCATCTTTACCAAGATGCTTTTCTTCTATACTTGCCGTTAAGTCATTTTGTGCAACCTTTTGTGCTATATCAACAACGTGGTTTATACGTTTTGTTATAGTATCTGTGAGAAAAATTGCAATCAGTGCTGCACCAAGGGCTATTATCGTACCTGCAAATACTCCAGACAAAATTATTTTATTTCCTGCTTCAGCTATTTCCGAGAAAAGAATTATGCCAATTGCTGTCAAATTGTAATTGCCAATACGCTCAACGCAGCAAATTTTCTACCTTGGAAATTGTAAACAACCGTACCTTTTGTTTTGGAAAGGATCTCTTGAGCTAAGATCTTTGTACCTTCTTCTTTTGCAAGATCTAATTTCCCAATAAATTCAGCCTTTGGATGGGCAACAATAAGCGTTCCATAACTTAAAGTTATGTACCCTGTTTTTCCTATCTTTACGGTACTAACTAATTTTTGTAATCCATCAATTGGGTAAAGCCCAACTAATGCACCTATAACATGTTCTCCAAAATCGTAAACGGTAGCGACTATCAACATATAATTTTTACCGTTGTAGTTGTACGGCATGTAGATATCTGTCTTCTTTTTTCCAGTGAGCACTTTTTCAAGAATATCAGCTGGAAATTTTATTTGAACTAAACCTTCTTTCGAAACAACGCGTTGATCTGGAAGCACAACAAATACATCCACGTATCCTTTTTGACTAAGTGCGCTGTATGCATTTCTAACTCCCCATCCCAACTGACTTATACCAAGATCATCCGAAACGTTTGTCATGTAAGGCGAGATGGCTCCACTGAACGAGTAATCTACCAAAGGTTGCGCAATATTGCTAAGATAAACTTCTATATCCTTCTTCAGTGTTGATAGGATAAGAGACTGAATTTGGCTTGAGGCATCTTGAACAATCGATGTTGAAACAAGTACCGAGACAAATACACTTACGAAAGCAGATACTACACCGACTAAGACCAAAGATAGTATCAGTTTAGCTCGTAAACTCATGAATACACCTCCCTAAGTATCAAATTTTTCACAAATTCAAAATTTTCGCCAAAGTAGTGGTCTTTTTCCAATTTTATCTTTATTTTATCACAAAATTCCTCTATGTAAACTGAACTTTTCATAGGGCGTCTGGAATCTAAAGCTACGCAGCCAAGCATGGCTTCTATCGATATTAAGCTGACTAAGTTGTTGTATATGGCCTTTAATTTCCTAACCGCATTTGCTCCCATGCTTACGTGATCTTCCTGGTATGCAGATGTTGGTATGCTGTCTGCGCTGGCAGGATGCGAGAGTATCTTGTTTTCGTTGCACAAAGCAGCGGCGGTGTATTGCCAGATCATGTATCCACTGTTGAGTCCTTCTTCTCCACCGGCTAAGAACGGAGGCAGTCCTTCGTTTATTTTTGGGTTGACAAGCCTGTCAATTCTTCTTTCGATCATATTTCCCATTGAGGTAAGTGCAATAGCCAAATAATCGGCACAAAGTGCCAACGGTTCACCATGGAAATTCCCTCCACTTATAACTTCGTCATCAAATACAAGTGGATTATCCGTTGCCGCGTTTATTTCTCGCAAAACGACTTCTTTTACCCACTGAATTGTATCGTAAACGGCACCATAAACTTGCGGTATTGTCCTTAACGTGTACGCATCTTGAACTTTGGCGCAATTTCTGTGACTCTCTCTTAATTTACTACCTTCTAAATATTCTCTCAACCACTGTGCTATAGTTATCTGACCGGGGTGAGCCCTTGCTAACTGAATACGCTCATCGAATGCAGACGGGCTGCCAAGCAATACATCTACTGATAGCGCAGCTACAAGTGTAGCAATTTTCATAAGTCTTTCCAAATCCCTTACAATCAAAGATAAATACGCAGCCATAAATTGCGTACCATTAATTAAACTCAGGCCCTCTTTTTCTTCTAATTCAATTGGTTCGTAGTCTGTCTGAGTTATATCCACTATTTTCCCGTTGACAATTACTTTTCCACATCCAATTATACTCATAGCTATGTGGGAAAGTGGTGCCAAGTCACCACTTGCACCAACTGAACCCTTTTCCGGAACTAACGGTGTTATTCGTTTATTCAACAACTCTAAAAGTTTTTCCACAACTGTTGGTCTTACGCCACTGTATCCTTTTGCAAGGGCATTTGCACGAATAAGAAGCATAGCTCTTACTATGTCTTCATCAAGATAATCACCTATTCCTGCTGAATGTGAAAGCACAATATTCTTTTGTAGTTCGCGCAATTTATCCTTGGATATTTTGACATTTGCCAAGGCACCGAAACCTGTGTTCACACCGTACACCGGTCTACCTTCATCAAGTAGTTGCTGTATGGCTTTTCTAGTTTTAAGCATAACTTTATAGGCTTCGTCTGACAGACATACCTGATCAAACTCTCGGCTAACTTTGTGAACATCATCCACAGTCAAATGCCAACCATCAATTACTATCATAACTCACTTCCCCTTACCTTTTTTATATGGCTACCTTCAAGAAATCTTGCCATAATATAGAGTAGATCGGAGACTCTATTAAGATACTTTATATTCTCTTGTCTAACGTCCTCTTCATTTGAGAGTGCAACTACTAACCTTTCTGCACGTCGTGCGATCGTTCTGCAAACATCAAGATGAGCACTTGATATGGTTTCACCTGGAATAACGAATGAATCAAGTTTTATTTTCGATTCATATTGGTGGATAAAATTTGTCAGTCTTTCAACATCTTCTTCAGAGATGACCTTCACATATTTTTCACCCTTAGCTAACTCTGCCGCCAATCTGAATAAATCTCTTTGTATCGATTCTACAAGTTCCCTTTCGTAATCTGGCAGATAATGTTTAGCAAGTCCAAGGAAGGAATTTAGCTCATCCACTGTTCCGTATGATTGTACTCTGGTGCAATCTTTCCTAACGCGCTGTCCGTTAGCTAAACTCGTTTCTCCACTGTCACCTGTTTTTGTTGTGATAGACATGACATTTCCTCCTTTAATAATGTTTGTCTTACAAAATTTATTTTACTCTTAAATTATAATAGAAACAAACGATGTATTCTTAAAAAAATACTTGAATTTGAATTTATTCTGCCACTAATCAACCATGAAACAACTTAGCATATATAAGTACGTCCTCGTATTGATCAGTTCCTTTAAAATATGCTTCCATTTTTCCTTCAATTTTGAAAGATAATTTTTCAAGTATTTTTCTCATTGAAATGTTTCTTTCCAATGTTTCAGCTTGCAGTCTTACTGCTTTAGTTTTCTCAGCCCACTCGACAGCAATCTTACACAATTCAGTACCCAGTCCTTTTCCACGGTGTTGTCTGAGAATTTCCAAACCAAATTCAGCAACATGTGATGTTTTGATTTTGTTATCCAAAAACCAGACCCAAAGTTGTCCTACAATCTCACCTTTACATTCAACTACAAGAAACAGTCTTTTTGGATTGTCTTTCCAAGTGTTTATCCAATTCTTAATCCCATCTAAGGTTATCTCCTCTTCAGTCGACAAGACTGTATCACTCTCAGAAGCGACTTGTTTTCTCATGGTATAAATTTTTTCTAAGTCTTCTTGTTCAACCTTTCTTATTGTGTATTCGTTAAAAACCCTAATGATTTCCACATCATCCACCTCCAAAAATATAATAAAAACCCCAACGCACGTAAACGTTGGGGATGATTTTCAAGAAATTTAATTAATCAGCACTGCCTGTATTTGGTTTCATTTCTACAATTTCGAGTTCCACAATTGTCTTAGCGCTTTCGAGTAATCTTATGGCATCTATGACCATGTCCTTTGGGGATATAACCTTCAAAAATTCCCCTTCAAAGCTTCTTATGTTCATCACATGATCCTCAGCTTCAAGTAAGTAGTTTAAAATATGCACATCCTCCCTTTTAATCTTTACAAGTATGTCATATTCAAGAGGAAAACAAAGTTTTTCATCGTTCTTCACTTGATTCACCTATTGAATCCTCCTTTTCTACTTTTTCTATTATTTCGTACGCACTACTTATAGGGCAGGGAGCTGTTTTTTTACGCGGTTGAGAAAGAAAAGTTCTGAATTCTTCAACAATTTTCCTACCTTCGTCCTCAACAAGAAAACGTGCAAATTCCGAGAATTTGTTAACAACCTTATCGTTCAAATTGAAATAGACATTCCAAGCTGCTTCGTTGGATTCTTTTTCGTCGAGTTGTAATATCTCACAAAAGAACGTTTTGACGGCGTTGAACCGTGTATTTTCAATAACTGCCAGCTTTTTGCCTTCCTGAGTAAGTGAGATACCACCTCTGTGTTCATAGTATATCAAATTCATTTCCACAAGTTTTTCGAGAAATTGCTTTGCAGATGGCATTTTCACATTTAAAAAACTTGATATTCTTTTTAGCCTTGTCCAACCCATTTCATTTAGTGTCAAATAAACAGCAAGTAAGTACTTTCTTTCGGTCGAACCTATGTTTGCATATTTTTCCATTAAATTTCACCTCTCAGTGCTCTTTATAAGAATTTAAATTCAATATCTAAACGCACTTCTTCCTATGAATTCCCTTATTATAGACGTTCTTGGAATATCTTCTATGTTTGTTATTGGTAAGAAATAATCTAATATCTTCAGTAATCTATTTGCTTCAATTGATTCAACCTCATTGTCTGGAACAACTGTCAACAATGGTTCTGCAAAGATTTTTAAGACAGAAACTTCATACACAAGTGCACTGTTGAACATTACGTCGGCGTTTTCTTGGTATGGGAATATATTCTTTTCTTCCCCTCTTCTTACGCTCCTCCACATTCGAAGTGTTGCAAGCGCGTCATGTCCTCTAAATTTGCTGTCTCTTACCATTCTTCTTAACAACCTTACATCCGTTGTGTGTAGTCTGTTGACGTTATCCAAGTTTAACTGTGTTAGAGCGCTTGCGTATATTTTAAATTTTAGCTCTTCAGGTACTAGCTCAGTCAATTTTGGATTTAGCCCATGGATTCCTTCAACAATGATAATCTGGTCTTTATCGATTTTTAATTTGTGCCCAGAGCTCTCACGTTTACCAAGCACAAAATTAAACTTTGGTAACTCAACTTCCTTGCCGTCGAATAGGTCTAATAGATTTTTGTTGAACAATTCAATATCGATCGCCTCAAGCGCTTCAAAATCATATTTACCTTCTTCATCCCTCGGAGTCTTCTCTCTATCGACAAAATAATCATCGAGTGATATCGTTATTGGTTTTAATCCACTTGCTTTGAGCTGGACCATTAGACGTTTCGAAAACGTGGTCTTTCCACTCGAAGATGGTCCTGCTATCAAAACAAGTCTTACATTTTTTTTGTTTTTTATCTCTTCAGATATCATGGCTATCTTTTTTTCGTGTAATGCTTCTGCGAGTATAATTAAGTCCGTTACTGCCCTTTCTCCTTTTGCTATTATCTCATTCAAATCTCCAACATTGTCAATATCCATTATTTCAAGCCACCGAGAATATTCAAGAAAGACAGACGATAATTTTGGAAATGGTTTAAACTCTGGGACAGATATTTCTTTTTCTTTAACAATCGGGAGTAACAAAACAAATCCTTGGTCGTATTTTACTAATTTGAACCATTTCAAATATCCAGTGGAAGGTGGCATATATCCGTAAAAATAATCGAAGTGTCCGTCTGCTTCATAAACTTTCACTGTCTTTTTCTTTCTATATTTTAGCAGTTTGACCTTATCTGCCATTCCTGCAGAAGCAAATAAATCCATCGCTTCGCTTTTTGGAAGTTCACTTTTTTTAAATCTATAATCTTTCTCCACCCATTTCCTCATTTCATCCTCAATTTTTTTAATATCCTCTTGTGTTAAATTCACAGGCTTTCCGTCATCTCTTATTTCGCAGTAAAAACCGTGTCCTATTGTATGTAATATTTTGAGTGTATATGATTTAAAAATTCTTCTTGTTGCCGCATGGAGTATGAAAAACAAGCCTCTTTGGTAAATTCTCATGCCATCTTGATGTTCAAGATATATGAAGGAAACCTCTCCTGATCTTGTTATAGGTCTAAAAAGTTCTATTATTGTATTTTCTATCTTTGCTCCGAGCACAACCTTCCCAGACTTGATACTGTATTCTTTTGCCAAATTCTCAAGAGTTGAACCGTAAGGAATCTCGTATTCTGAGTTTTCCACGTATATTTTTAGCTTTTCCACCGCATTCCCCCCTCACATACGTAAGTAGTATTAGACTTTCCAAATGAGTTCGTATGAGTCTGGCTCTGTATGTGTAAAGTGTAAGTGTACTGTAACCTTAGTAACCTTCTTTATTAATTCCTTATCAACAATTTGTTTAAAAGATGGATGAAGTTTGATTATCACTTCTTTTGCCTCTTTAGGCTTTTTGTTAATTTCTTTTAATAGCTTTTCAAGTACGATTTTTGGATTCACAACGTAACCTGTACCATTACATACTGGACAAAGAGTATTTAAGCGCTCATCTAAGGATTTACTTGTTCTTTTCCTTGTCATCTCAAGTAATCCAAGTCGTGTAAAACCATAGATCTCTATTTTATTTCTATCTTTGAGTGTTTCATCCCTTAATACTTTAATAATTTCGTCCTTACTTTGGTCATCTTTCATGTCTATGAAGTCTATTATAATTATTCCACCTATATTTCTCAACCTTAGCAATCTGCATATCTCTTTTGCTGCTTCAGTATTTATTTTTTTTGATAGTTCTTCATGGTTTTCAGTATTTGTACAGTGTCCGGAATTTACGTCAAGAAGTGTTAGGGCTTCTGTTCTATCTAGAACAATCTCACCACCTGAAGGCAATTGGTGAACTCTTCTGAGTGAAGACTTTAGTTGAAAATATATATTATAATCTTCAAAGGGATCTGATTCAACAACTTTGATGTTGACATCTTTTCTGTAATTTCGCACAAGCTCCTTTATGCTCAAGGAGTTGGTTATAACATCCGAAACTTCTTTTTTTAGAAATTCCCTTACCATAAATTCGTCATTATCTGTTTCTTTAAAAATCAGTTTTGGTTTACGAGAACGCTTAAACATTTCAACCACAATCATCCATTTCTTGTTTAATTCTTCAACTTCTTCGTATATTCTCTCCTCATTACATTCGGCAGCAGATGTTCTCATGATAAATCCAGCATTGTACTTTTCTTTTAATATTTCACCTATTTGTTTTAATCTTTTTCTGTCTGTTTCATCGATGATTTTTCTTGAAACCCCTATGCTTTTTGAAAATGGCATGTACACTGTGTATCGTCCTGGTATTCCTATATTTGTCGTTACTTGAGGTCCTTTAGTAAGCCCACCTTCTTTTTTTATTTGTACTAATATTTTTTGTCCTTCTTGCAATTTTTCAAATCCAAAAAACTTAAGATATTCACTTTTTATATCTTTCAATCTCAAAAAGGCATTTTGATCGTTGGCAATTTTTACAAAAGCAGCCTCGAGCGCATTCACAAATTTTTCTATCTTTCCTACGTAGATACTACCAGCAACTGTATCTTCATCATCATAGTCAGGAATAAATATTTCCACCAACAAATTGTTTTCTAGTAACGCTGCTTGCGTTCTATCTTCTTTTTTTAATATTAAAACCATATCTTTTTAAAACTCCTCCAGATACTTTTTTTGCTCCTCGGTTAACTGATCTATCGAGATTCCAAGTGTTTGTAATTTCAACAGTGCTACTTTTCTATCAAGCTCCTCAGGATAATTGTGAACAACTTTTTCAAGTTTACTATGATTATTTGCTAAATACACAAGCGATAGAATTTGGAGAGCAAATGATATATCCATTATCTCAACAGGATGTCCATCTGCTGCTGCAAGGTTAACTAATCTTCCTTGACCTACAACAAATATATTTTTGTTATTGATTTTGTAACACGTTACATTTTGCCTAATTTCGTATTTTTCGGAGGCTATTCTTTCTATCTCCCCCATGGGAATTTCTACGTTGAAATGGCCAGCGTTTGCAAGTACAACCCCGTCTTTCAGATTTTGAAGTACATCTTTGGTAAGTACATCCCTAACACCTGTTGCAGTTATTATAAAATCAGCTTTTGGAGCAAGCTCCTCTATCTTCCCAACTTGAAATCCATCCATCAGAGCTTCTACAGCCTTTATTGGATCTACTTCACTAACCATTACCCTTGCCCCTAATCCGTGGGCTCTCATTGCTATTCCCCTTCCACACCAGCCGTAACCAGCAACGAGTACGTTTTTACCAGCGATAAGTAAATTTGTATTTCTCATTATTGAATCTAATGTAGATTGTCCAGTACCATACCTATTATCAAACATAAACTTCATTTTCGCATTGTTGACCGCTATGACAGGTACAGTCAAGAGTCTATTTTTTTCAAGATTTTTTAATCTTCGAACTCCTGTGGTTGTTTCTTCTGAAACTCCCTTGAGATTGTTCAATACTTCTTTTCTTTGAGTGTGAGCAAGTACTGTTAAGTCAGCACCATCATCAAGTATTAAATCTGGCTGATAATCAAGAATTTTGTGAAGAAACGAAAAATATTCTTGCTCACTTTCTGTTCTCTTTGCATGGACTTCAATATCAAAATCTTTGAGCGCATGGGCAACATCATCTTGCGTTGAAAGTGGATTACAACCTGTTACAAACACTTGTGCACCAAGTTTTTTCAAAGTTATTGCAAGGTAGGCTGTTTTTGCCTCAAGATGAATAGACATACCTATTCTGAAACCACTTAAATTGTACTCTTTAGAATTCTGTATTAAATTAAGTAATTTCATATGCTTTGACACCCACTCAATTTTTTGATGACCAGTCTTACTCATTCAATTTACCTCCCAACAGCGATTGTGATCTTCTTTTGATATCTAGAATTACCTGAATTTATAGTTATCAACATTTCGTAAACACCTGGTTCGTTGAATTTAAGTCGTTCCAATTTTGTAATAAATGTTCTTCCGAACGGGATAAGAAAAAACCTTCTGTTTCCGATTTCAAAGTTATACCCAATGTTAGATATACTGAATGAAATTTTATCCACGTAAAGAAACCTCTTAGAGTTCTGTTCGTTGATTATGAAAACATTCAGTTTTGGTAGTTGGTTCACAATAACAGGCTCTTCTGCCTCAATACTGAAGTCCAAGCCTTTCGTGTCTTTTTCTAAGGACCTAGTAACCGGTACTAAAATTTTTATGTCTCTTATAGTATTATCCTTAAAATGAATTGAAGCGCCAAGTTCACTATCTTTGTTTTCCTCAACAAAAAACTTATACTCTGACTCTATTATCTCAATCTCACCAGGGTAAAGATTAATTTGTTTTTTTACTTGTTGGGTGTGTTCCTTATCTTTGTATTTCCAAGTAATGTTATCTATCTGTATATTTTGCAATTTCGATGTTCTGTTTTTGATAACGATTTGTGGAGTTATAGATTCATTAACTAAATAAAATGGTTCCGTCGCTATCTCATAGTAGATCTGTTCTGTGTATGTGAAATTTCTGTAAATTTGAGCATCTCTACCGTTTATCTTACACCTAACATGTATTGTATAATTTCCACCAGAAAGATTCGAAAGTGTTACTTCTTTGCCAAGATCATAAACGAGTCTCTTTGACAATCCATCAACTGCACTTTCAATTGCAGAAGGATAAGAAAATTCATACAAAGTCTTCTGGGGTGAATATACTTTTATATAAAAATCGCTTATTACGAAACTTTTCGCAGTTTTTCTTGTATTAACGATATAAACACGTGCATTTATCTTCTCTGGTGATTTGAATTCAACTTTTGTCATTTCAATTACCAACTGGAGGTTTTCAACGATATTAGAGTAAGTTTGGGGAGATACCCTCTGGACAAAGAAGATGAATGTAAATATCAAAATTACCATCAAAATATTCAAAAACAAAAATCTAAGGCTTCTTTTCCGTAAGCTTCCATATACACTTTTTATCTCTTTTTCCTTTTCTGCTCTGTATTTTTGAGGATCAAACAAGGATTATTCCTCCTCTTCTCCGACGATGGCAAGGACTTCTTCAATCGTTGTTTCTCCATTGAGAACTTTGTACAATCCATCTTGAAACATCGAAATCATTCCGTTTCTTCTCGCTGACTTGTCAAGTTCATATGTTGATGCCTCTTTTTGAATAAGCCTGCGCATTTCATCGTTCACAACAAGTACTTCAGCAACAGCTGTTCTACCTTTATATCCGGTATTATTACAAGCCTGACAACCTTGTCCAACATACTGGATAGGTCTCATATCAGGGAAAAGCTTTTTAGCCTTTTCAACATATTGCGGAGGAAGTTCAGTTTCAACTTTACACTTTTGACAGACACGTCTAACAAGTCTTTGACCCATAACACCTATTAAAGAGGCGGATATAAGAGATGGTTCAATTCCCATGTTTACAAGTCTGTCTATAGCACCAGCAGCTGTATTGGTATGCAATGTTGAAAGTACTAAGTGTCCTGTAAGAGAAGCTTCCACAGCAAGCTGAGCAGTTTCTCTATCCCTTATTTCACCAACCATTATAATGTCTGGATCCTGCCTCAGGAATGCTCTTAAGTATTTTGCAAAAGTTAATCCGATATCAGCATTTACTTGACATTGCGTAATACCATCTACTGTGTATTCAACAGGATCTTCGGCTGTTACTATGTTCACATCCTCTGAATTCAGTGAATTTATTATTGCAACCAGCGTTGTTGATTTACCGCTACCTGTTGGTCCTGTAACTAATATTATGCCGTATGGATGTTCTATTAGCTTTTGAATGCGCTCATAGTTGTAAGGAGAGTAACCAAGATCTTCAAGCCTTTTTTTAGATGAGGAGACTTTTAAAATCCTCATAACAACTTTTTCACCGTGAACAGATGGCATTGTTGAGACACGTAAATCGAACTGTTCTTCACCTTTTTTTATGAAAAACTTTCCGTCTTGTGGAAGTCTTCTCTCAACTATATCTAATCCAGAAAGTATCTTGATCCTTGATACAACAGCAGAGTGCATGTTTCTTGGATACTCAGTTATTCTTCTTAAAACTCCATCGACTCTGTATCTGACAACAACGTTTTTTCGTTGTGGTTCTATATGTATGTCACTTGCGTCAAGTTCTATAGCATGGTTTACTATGTTTGAAACGAGTTTCACAACAGGTGTTTCCTCTTCACTGAGCTCTTCTTTAATCTCTTCTTCTTTCACTTCTTCTTGCTGAACAATGGCTTCAGTCATTTGCTCGGTGAATACAGATCTAGTTATTCCATGAATTACGCTGTTGTACATTGTCTCAAACGTACTCGGAGGCATCAAACAGAAATCAACATCTTTACCCATGCGGAATTTTAGCCTTCTTTTTATGACTGGAATGTCATAAACGTTTAATATACCTACAAATAGTTTTCCATCACGTTCATCGATGGGAACAATCTTAAGCTCATGTAAAACATCCCTGGGAAAAGATTTAACGAATTCTTCATTCAATTTTATCTCGCCAACACAAGCGTGTATCTGATATTGTTCAGCGAGTGCCTTGACTATATCATCCCATGTACAATACCCCATCTGTACAAGTATTTCACCAAGAGGCTTTTTCAAATCTTGCTGCATTTCAAGAGCTCTTTCAAGTTCATAAGGAGTTATTATGTTTTTTTCGATTAAAACATCTCCCAACCTTTTAATCTTCGCTTCCTTTTCCAAAAAAATCCCTCCATATGGAGTAACAATTTCATTGTTCACTTCTGCCTTTGTAGTCAAGTCCAAATTTGTATATAGCTGGTATATCTTCTTCGGATTTTACAAACTTCTCTTCCACGTCAAATCTTGTGGCAATTACTGTAACCCTCATTTCATCCTCGGCAAGTTCATCATCTATTACCATTCCAAATTTCATATCAGCATCCTCACTACAGGTTTGTTTAACGATCATTGCAGCCTCTTGCATTTCTTGCAATGTTGCATTTCGTGGTGCTGAAATATTCAATATTAAAGAACGTGCATTTTCGATTGGGTAATCCAAAAATTTTCTGTCAAGTGCCTTTCGAGCAGCATCGTAAACCCTTTTTTCACCCTTACCAACACCGATACCAAGCATGGCGTTACCTGCATTTCTCATCACTGATTCAACATCGGCAAAATCAAGATTTATATAACCCCTTTTCATTATCAAATCAGAAATTCCTTTCACACCTTGATGTAGTATTTCATCCGCTGTTGAGAATGCATCTACAATTGTTGTACTTGGTGACAATTGTTCTAATAGTTTGTTGTTGCTTATTTTTATCAGTGTATCGACTTTTCCAGATATACGTTTAACACCTTCAAGTGCTACATTCCAGCGTGGCGTGCCTTCAAAGAAAAATGGCATCGTCACAATTGCGACGGTTAGAATTCCAAGGTTTTTTGCAATCTCAGCAATAACTGGTGCAGCACCTGTTCCTGTTCCACCTCCAAATCCAGCTGTTATAAAAAGCATATCTGTACCATGAAGCATGTCTTCTAACTTTTTCCTGTCCTCAAGTGCTGCTTCCTCACCCACCTTGGGATTTCCGCCAGCACCAAGCCCTTTGGTTAGTTTTTCACCAATTTGAACAGTTATGTCCGCTTTACTTATTTCAAGGACTTGGGCATCTGTGTTCACAGCTATCAATGTAACTCCCTTCAACCCCATCTCCGCCATCCTGTTGATTGCATTACATCCTGCTCCACCAACACCTACGACTTTTAATATTGGTATTCCTGGTATCCTCTCAACGTGCTGTTTATGTTCCTTTTCTATCATGAACGGCATTATTTTCCCTCCTTATTTTATCCAAATATCTTTCCAAAAGCGTCTGCTATTTTTTTTAAAAAGCCCGTACCTGAATGTCTTATTCTCTCGCCCAACATGGAACTGTACATATTTTGTTCTTTTTCATAAACAATTATGTTCCCAAAAGCAGAAGAATAAAGTGGTGAAAATACAGTTGTTTCATCCGATTCACATTTGAATTTGTCTGAATCGAAAAGATTGCCTATTCGCACTGGGCACCTAAAAACATCACTTGCCAATGACTCAATACGTTGTAGCATTGCACCTCCACCCGTGAGAACTATACCTCCAGGAATACCGACATTTGCAAATTCAGGATATTTTAATGTGTAATCTTTATAAAGCTTCCTAATTCTCATAAATATCTCCCTCAATCTTGCATAAATTATTCTTGAAAGATATTCTTTATCGGTTCGTTGTATGCTTCTGCCATCTAAACCTTTGTACTCTATAATCACAGGTTCAACATCCAAATATACAGCTACACCATAGGTTCTTAAAAGCCTTTCCGCTTCTTGTAAAGATGTTTTAAGTACGATCGCTATGTCCTTGATGACATTCTTCATGGCTATATCTATCCTGCTCATTTCTACGGGTGTGTTTGCATAATAGAGCGTCACAACGGTTGAATTGTAACCTAAATCAACATGTAAAACCCCCCTGTCTTTTTCAACATGGGAGAGTACAGCCTCTGCATTTGAAACGAAAGATATATAGTATTCAGCCTCGCCTAAGATATCTTTTGTGGCGTATTCGACAACGTTTCTGTATTTTTCAGATCCCATT